>CAJUEI010000131.1 GCA_910585255.1 uncultured Lachnospiraceae bacterium | reverse complement strand
CTATGGAATTCCAGAGTTCCGTCTTCCAAAACAAAGCGTAGTAAAGCCGGAAATTGAGAACCTGAAAAAATTAGGTGTAAAGATTGAAACCAATGTAGTAATAGGAAAATCAACTACCATTGATGAGCTGATGGAAGAAGAAGGATTTGAAGCAGTATTTGTTGGCTCAGGTGCAGGACTTCCTAAGTTTATGGGAATTCCTGGAGAAAATGCCAATGGCGTATTTTCCGCCAATGAATATTTAACCAGAAGTAATTTAATGAAAGCATTTGAAGAAGACTATGATACCCCGATTGTAGCAGGTACAAAGGTTGCTGTAGTAGGCGGCGGAAACGTAGCAATGGATGCCGCAAGAACTGCACTTCGGCTTGGGGCTGAGGTACATATTGTATACCGCAGAAGTGAAGAAGAACTTCCGGCAAGAGTAGAAGAAGTACACCATGCAAAAGAAGAGGGGATTATCTTTGATCTGTTGACCAATCCAGTAGAGATTCTTGTTAATGAAAACGGATGGGTAAAAGGAATGAGATGTATTCGGATGGAATTGGGTGAACCAGATGCTTCTGGAAGAAGACGTCCAGTAGAGATTCCAGGTTCCGAGTTTGAATTAGAATTAGATACAGTCATTATGTCTCTTGGAACATCACCAAATCCTTTGATTTCTTCTACTACAGAAGGACTGGAAGTAAATAAATATAAATGTATTATTGCTGAAGCAGAGAATGGAAAAACAACAAAAGAAGGAGTTTATGCCGGCGGAGATGCCGTTACCGGAGCCGCTACTGTAATTCTTGCTATGGAAGCCGGAAAAGCCGGGGCAAAGGGAATTCATGAATATCTCTCTGCAAAATAAAAAAATTTAAAAAGATCACAGAGGCTGCAGCAATGCGGTCTCTGTTTTTATGCACACGGGCGTCTAAATGAAATATGTCAGCAGAACTGACGGACGTCTGGTGCACGAGTAAGAAGGACATTACTCTATTCGATTAATAAAAAAGTATAAACAGAAAAGGACAGAGAAGATGCAGATAACATTAGTTGTTGTAGGAAAGATAAAAGAAAAATATTTTTCAATGGCAATCGAAGAATATCAAAAGAGACTTTCCCGCTACTGCAGGCTGGAGATCGTTGAGGTAGCAGATGAAAAAACTCCTGACGGAGCCTCTAAAGCAGAAGAAGAACAGATTAAGATTCGAGAGGGAGAACGAATTCTTCGAGTTATTCAGGAAAGAAAAAAGGGCAAAGAAGGAAAGATTTATAGTATTGCCTTAGCAATAAAAGGAAAACCCCTCGATTCTATTGCATTTTCAAACAAAATAAGTGAACGAAAAGTAAAAGGAAACAGCCATATTATCTTTATTATTGGAGGTTCTTTAGGACTCGACAAACAGGTATTAGACTATGCAGATGAACAAATTAGTTTTTCCAATTTAACATTTCCGCACCAGTTAATGCGGGTGATCTTATTAGAACAAATCTATCGTGCATTTCGAATTGCCAATCATGAACCCTATCATAAATAAAAATCTATAAAAAGATTAAAAAGGCGGATTAAGAAAAGTCCAAAAGAAAGACAGAAAAGAAAATTCAAGAGCCAGAAAAATATTGTAACAACTGACAAAAAATGTCTTTCTTTTTTCTTTCAATTACTTGACAAAGGGCGACAGATTTGTTATTCTTGTGTGTAGATTTTTAACAATATCGTAATAAATGTCACGAAGTGGGAAGAAGATACAAATTTGGACTGGAGTAGAAATTCGGATAGGAGACAAAATGAAGAAAAAAAGGATAAACAAACGGGTGTATGCATTAGCTTTAGCAGCATTATTGTCAACTTCTGCGGTATCATGCGGAAATACATATTCAAATCAAAAAGAAACAGAACCAACAGTAACAGAAGCAGCAACTGCAGAGGAAAATAGCGATGTAATGTCTACATCAGGTATGCAGCGGTCTGCCGTTCAGTCGGGAAATCAGGAAACAGAAACTTCTTCTAAAGAGGAAAATAGTGATATACCAACAAGTTCTTTATCGAACTTAGAGAACGGAGAACAAAATACACAAGAAACAGAAACACAACAGATAGAAACACAAGAACAACAGGAACCAGAGCAGGAAACTTCCTTTCAGGCAATTTCTAGAGTTACAGATTATTTAAATGTAAGAAGTACGCCAAGTACAGAGGGAGAAATTGTAGGAACAATTAAAAATGAAACTGCTGTAACCGTACTGGAAGAGACAGGGGATTGGTATCGAATTCAGACAGATACATTAGAGGGATATTGCAAAGCAGAATATTTTTTAACAGAGCTGACAGGAGTAGAAAATCTGGTGCAGCCATCAAATGTAACAGCTTTTTGTACAGCTTCTGACTATGTAAATATCAGAAGTACACCAGATACAAATGGAGATGTAGTAGGAATCGTTTATAACGGCAATCCGGTTATTGTTTTAGATACCAATAGTGATTGGTATCATATTAAAAAAGATTCTATAGAAGGATATAGTAAAGCAGAATTCTTTGCTTTAGCCGGAGAAGTACCAGAAAGCGGTGAAGCAAAAGCAGCAGCAGTCTGCACTGCCTCTGACTATGTAAATATAAGAAATACTCCAGATGCAGAAGGAGATGTATTAGGAGTTGTCTATAAAGACAGTGTAGTAACAATATTAGAAGAAACAAACGATTGGTATCGGATTAAAGCAGATGCAACAGAAGGCTATGTAAAAGCAGAATTTTTTGAAAAACAAGGTGTGCCGACAGAACTTACTGAAACACAAGAGACACCGGAAACACCGGCTGAATCAGTAACAACACCAGAAGAACCATCACAGCCAGTAGAATCTGCTCCAGCAGAAGAAACCATACAGCCGGAACAGACCGAGACCACAGAAGCTTCACAGGAAACCACCGTATTTGATACAATTGCCGTTTCCCGTGTAACAGATTATGTAAATGTAAGAAGTATGCCAAGTACAGACGGAGAGATTGTAGGAAAGATCTATGACGGCTGTGCCGCTACGATTTTAGAAGTAGTAGATGACTGGTATCGAATTGAATCAGGTTCTGTAAAAGGTTATATTAAAGCAGAATTTTTCGTAACAGGAGAGGAAGCAGAAGCTCTTGCTGCTGAACTTGCTACAGAGTTTGGAGTAGTCAACACCACTACACTTCGTGTACGGGCAGAGGCATCTTTAGAATCAGACTGTATAGATATGGTAGCAGGCGGTGCAGAATTTGTAGTAGAAGAGAGAAAAGACGGATGGGGACAGATTGAACTGGACAATACTACAAAAGGTTGGGTTTCATTAGAATTTTTGGATACCAGAATTGAATTTGATACAGCAATTTCGATTGAAGAGGAGCGGGCAAAGTTAGAAGAACAGCGTCTTGCAGCAGAACGTGCAGAGGAGGCAAGAAGAAGAGCAGAAGCTGCCGCAGCAAATGCATCAGCATCGAATCAGTATTCAGCTCCAAGCAGCACACCAGCACCATCGTCGACTCCAGATCCGACACCAGCAAGTGATCCAGTACAGTCGGCAGCAGAGGTAAGTGAAGTAAGTTCTTCTCTGCGTGAAGCAATTGTTGCCTATGCTTTGCAGTTTGAAGGGAATCCATATGTATATGGCGGAAACAGTTTAACAAATGGTACAGATTGTTCTGGATTTGTAAAATTAATTTATGCAGAGTTTGGATATGGATTGGAAAGACGTGCTAGTTATCAGTATAAATATAATGGTACGCAGATTCCTGTAGATCAGCTGCGTCCGGGAGATTTAGTATTTTATGGAAGCGGAGAGGTAGAGCATGTAGGAATGTATATTGGAAATGGTCAGATTATACATGCAAGTACTAGCCGGACAGGAATTATTGTTGCAAATCTATATTATCGTACTCCATATGGTGCAGTTCGAATTATCAATGATTAAATAAAAGAGTACCCCATAGAAAAGAGAGATGAAACAGAAGAATGTTTCGGAAAGATTTTCTATGGGGATTTTTTATTTTACAAAGAAGAGGGAGGATGCTGGAGAGAAGGACGCTGGAGTGGAGAAGCAATTCCCTCCTGCTGTTCCGCTCTCCGAAAAGAAGAAAGTCTAATACTTCTGAATTTACGTGTATCCAGCCGGACGGATCGGGGTGCAATTCGCCCGTATAGCGGGCTAAACACACCCCTTTTTTTGCCATCTGACAATGGCAAAAAATCCTAGTAGATCGGCAGAAGTATAAGACTTTCTAACTTTTCTCCGAAGTCACAGCAGGAAGGGATTGCTTCTCCACTCCGGCTGTCTTCTCTTGCCTGTAAGTTTTGATTGAATCATATATCCACAGAGGAACAAAAAAACGTAAATTGTGAGACAATATAGCCAGAGTGCATTAGGGGTACGCTGTGACTTCGGAGGAAAGCTAGAGGCTCTTAGACTTCTGTCGATTCAGTAGGATTTTCGGGCACTTGTGCCCGAAAAAGGGGTGTGTTTAGCCCGCTGTACGGGCGAATTGCACCCCGGTCCGTCCGGTTGAGTACACGTAAATTTAGAAGTCTTAGAGCTTCTGCTTTCTGGAGAGCGGAACAGCGTGCCCCTAATGCACTCTGGCGTCCTCTTTGGGATCTTATTTGTAGAATTTGAAAATAAATTTACAGGATCAATTTAGGAATAACTATAGAAATTTAGAAAAAGGGGTGATATAATGAGACGAAAAACAACTAATTTTTAGCCTATCAAGGAAGTCCCCGTTTCTAAGCTGTGAAGGCGAAAGCGGTGGGTTGGAGGACGTCCTTATGTCAGGTGAGGTGCGAGCCCTATCTGACAAGCTGCAATAGCAGCATAGGATTATGAGGAAGTAGCGGAGCGGATTCCGAACTTCCTTTGCCTAGAACGATAAAAAAACAAAGAAATTTTTGGAAAAAAGAACGAAGAGATACAGAAGAGTTGCTGCAAAAAGGATGGAGATGTGGTATGATGCGTAGAAAAAGGCGATCCTATTTTAGTAGAAGGAGAAGAAGGAATGATTTATTATTTTATAAGCGGATACTTTGGGTTTTCCTGATTCCGCTTTCACTTGGATTAAACTATTTGACTGAAAAAAATCCAGGGATAACCGAACGGATTTTTTCCGGTGGAATTTATAAATATTATGCGATTGGGTTGGGATTTCTTACAGAGAAACTGCCGTTTTCTTTGATGGAAATGGGGATTATTTTAGCAGTACCTGTATTTTTAATTTTAATAGTATTGTGGGTACGGCATCTGTTCTATGAATGGGATAGAATCGGAGAAGTGCTGCAGAAAAGTTTCTGGAATGTAGCTGCTGCAGGTTCTATTCTTTTTTTCTGGCTGACTTTGATGTGCAATGTAAATTATAACCGCTATACATTTGCAGAAATCAGCGGTTTAACCATACAGCCTTCTAGTACAGAGGAGTTATATCAACTCTGTCTGACACTGGCAGAGGAGGCAGTACAGCTTCGGGAACAGCTTGTTTTGGAGGGACTAGAGGATGAGGAAGGAGTATTTACATTAAAAGAGGATTCGATTCGGGAATTGTCAAAAACTGCAGCGGCTGGGTATCGAAAGCTTGGAGAGCAATATCAGCAGTTTGCATATCCTACTATTCGAACGAAATCGATCTTTTTCTCGCATCAGATGTCCTATACCAATCTGGTCGGCGTATATTGCCCGTTTACAATGGAAGCAAATATCAATCAGGAGTCGGCGGATTATTCTGTCCCTTCTACTATCTGCCATGAGCTGGCACATTACTATGGGTTTATGAGGGAAGATGAAGCAAATTTTATTGGCTATTTGGTATGTAAAAATGCGGGAAATCTAGAGTATGAGTATAGCGGAACTATGCTGGCATTAATTCATGCGGGAAATCAGCTTGCAGCAGTGGATATGGAGCGGTATACGGAGCTTTGGCTTTACTATAGTGATGGGATTATTGCAGATTTAAGAAAAAATTCAGAATACTGGGAAGAATTTAAGGATAATAAAGTAATGGAGGTTTCACAGACAGTCAATGATTCTTATTTAAAGGCGAATCATCAGACAGACGGAATCCAAAGCTATGGGAGGATGGTAGATCTGCTGCTTGCTTATTATCGGGAAGGGAGAGAAGCAGAGTAGTGGGGATACCTTGAGAAAGGAATGGAATGGGTATGAAAAAAAGAAGCAGAAAGAGAATAAGAAGCTGGCTTTTATTGGTTTGCGGAATTATTTTGACTGGCTGTCAAAAAGAGACGGAAACCTTAGTAACAACAGAATCTTTAACAGAAGAAAGAATAGAGCAGGAGTCCACAGAAGAGAAACAAGAGGTAGACTGGACGGAGAATATCTTTGCGGAAGAAAGTGTATTTATCTCTTATCCGGTATTTTCCTTTCAGGAAAGTGTAGATGCGGAAGGGATTAATCAGCGGATACAGGAGGATGCATTGCGGGTTTTAGAATATTTTGATGTAAATATAGAAAGTGATACATTAGATATTACGTATGAGATTGCAGATATTACAAAAGAGTGGATTTCCATTGTCTACTGCGGAAGTTACAGCCGTGCAGATGCTGCTTATCCTACTGAGGTAAAATATACTTCTAATTTATCTTTAACAGATGGACAGCATTTGCGGCTCTCTCAGATGGAATCGGCGGCAGAAGCGGCACAGAAGATAAGAGAGGGAAAGTATCGGGTGATAGGAGAGGAAGAGGAGCGAAATGCCGCAGTTAGGGAATGGGTAGAAGGGATAGCAAAGGAAGATCTGATACAGAGCTTAGAAGCAGCAGACTTTGGAACAGAGTCGTATGAGTCCTATCCAGAATGGTTTTCCTTTTGGAGTACAATAGAAGGAAAGACACAGATATCCATTGTAATGCCGGTAATTCATGCACTTGGAGATTATGCCGTATTAGAGATTTTTTTAGAATAAGATATAGAAGAAAAATTAGAAAGAATCACAGTAAAAGGAAATTTTATTTTACGGTGGTTCTTTCTTTTTGTCATAACCTTTTGGAGTGTTTCATATAGTAATCCTAGGTAAGTAACTATAGGAAAGAAAATCATAGGTCTGGAGGGGAAGATGGGAAGAAAAGAGGATGTGATTAAGATATTTCCGCAGTCGATTCGGAATTTATTTGGACAGAGCGAATGGAATCTGGATGAATTACAAGAGATTCGGCTTCGGATTCATGCACCGTTATTAATTGTTTATCAAAACGAAGAGTTTTATGTAAGTAAGGATGGACGTATTTCTAGAACAGAGGATAGTGCATTTATTGTAACAAAAAACGAGATTCGAGAGACAATGGAATATGTCAGTAATTATTCTATGTATGCTTATGAAGAAGAGATACGGCAGGGATTTATTACGATACAAGGCGGGCATCGGGTAGGGCTTGCAGGGAAGATTATTATGGAACGGGATTCGATTAAAAGTATGAAATATATTTCTTTTATTAATATTCGACTTTCCCATCAGATTAAGGGGTGTGCCGATCCAGTTATGCCTTATATCCGGCAGGGAAGCGAAATTTACCATACTTTGATTATCTCTCCGCCCAGAAGAGGAAAGACCACTCTTTTGCGGGATGTCATTCGGCAGCTTTCAGATGGGGATCGAGTCTATCGGGGAATGACAGTCGGAGTGGTAGATGAGCGATCCGAGATAGGGGCTTGTTATATGGGAATTCCGCAGAATGAACTGGGGATTCGAACGGATATCTTAGACTGCTGTCCGAAAGTACAGGGGATGTTAATGCTGATCCGCACGATGTCTCCTCAAGTAATTGCTGTAGATGAGATTGGCAGCCGAGAGGATATGGAGGCGATGATTCATGTAATGAACTGCGGATGCAAATTAATTGCTACGGTGCATGGAAGCTCGATTGAGGATATCAGAAGTAAGCCTATTTTAAGAAAACTTCTTCAAGAGCGGATCTTTGAACGCTATATTGTAATGAACAGCCAGGAACAAATCGGGAAAATTGCAGAAATTTTTGACTGTCAGGGCAATCCGCTTTATAACCGAATGGAGGTGACAATGTGTTAATTCGTATCCTGGGAATAGTAGTGGTATTGTTGGCGTCCTGCGGACTGGGATTTCGAATCAGCTATGAGTTAAGTTATCGGATAGAGGATTTGCAGCAGATAAAAAGAGTGCTTGTTATGCTGCGGGGAGAAATTAAATATGCCAATACCCCGCTGACGGAAGCATGGTCTTCTATTGCGTTTCGAGTGCCGGAACCTTGGAAAAGTTTTTTAAAAGAACTGACAGAAGCGATGGAGGCTTATGATGGGGACACATTTGCTTCTATTTTTCAGAAAATGCAGAAAAAATATTTGGATGGGACAAGTTTACTTTCAAAAGATATCAACCGTCTGGCGGACTTTGGAGCAAATCTGGGATATTTAGACAAAGAGATGCAGTTGGGAAGCATTGATCTTTATCTGGAAGAATTAGAGGGAGAGATGAAAGAGGCTGAGGGAAAGGCAGAAAAAAACAGTAAATTATATCGGATTATGGGGATGGCTGTGGGTGTGTTGATTTTGCTGATTATTCTTTAAGTGAGGCGATTTATGACAATTAATTTAATTTTTCGGATAGCTGCGGTTGGAATTTTGGTATCTGTTTTAGGACAGGTTTTAAAACATAGCGGGCGGGAAGAGCACGCATTTTTAACCAGTTTGGCGGGGCTTCTTTTGGTATTGTTTTGGATTGTGCCCTACATATATGAATTATTTGAAACCATTAAAAATTTATTTTCTTTATAAAAGTTAGGGGGAATAGAAATGGTTACAGCAGCCGTTATTGCTGTTATTACGGTTTTTTTGGTTCTGCTTTTAAAGCCGTTAAAGGGAGAATATGCCATGTTAGTGGTATTGGCAGGAGGGATGCTGATTCTGCGGTATGGGGTGGAGCAGATTTTGCAGATTCTGCAGACAGTGGAAACCTTAAAGGGTTATATGCCTTATGTATCGGATTATATGGGGATCTTTATCAAGATGATTGGGATTAGTTATCTCTGTGAATTTACGGCAGGACTTTGCCGGGACGGAGGATGTCAGTCACTGGGAGGACAGATTGAGATAGTAGGAAAACTTTCTATTTTGGCAATTAGCACGCCGGTATTGGTCGCTTTATTTGAAACAGTGGAACGTTTATTGGCATAGGGGGAGGGGAGGATGTGGTTTGCTTTAGAAGATCTGGATTTTGAGAATTTAGAGAAAGTATTGGAAGAAGTAACGGAGGGAAAGCGAATTTCTTTTCAGGAGTTGGTACAGAGTTTAATGCAGGGAGAATATGCAGACTATGGGATAAAGGACTGGATTTTACAGGCAGTTTTGGGAGAATGGCAGGCAAATCGAGAGATTTTTTTTCTGCTTCTCGGTGTAGGGATTGCTTCTGCTGTATTTTATCAGATTGCTTCTGCTTTTATCAATAAACAAATTGCAGAGACGGCATTTTATCTGACCTATTTAATTTTTCTTACAACTTCTGCAGCCGGATTTGGACTGTTGGTTCAGAATGTAGGAAATTGTATTGAGAAAATCAAGCAGTTTATGGATGTATTGGTGCCCTGTTTTTTTGGAGTGGTCAGTATGTCTTATGGAAGCGTAACAGCGGCTGGATATTATCAGGTTACGGTGCTGATAATGGCACTGATTAATGGTGTACTTTTACGGGTGGCTTTGCCTGCGGTGAAGATAGCAGTAGTTTTGCAGATGGTGAATCGTTTGACAAAAGAGGAGATGATATCGAAGCTGGCGGCTATGGTTGGACAAGTTGCCGGCGGATGTATGAAGGGGATGCTGGCAGTGATTATTGGATTAAATACTTTGGAGGGATTGCTGCTGCCTACTATTGATAAAGTGAAATTAAATTCACTTGGGAAAGTCGTGGGAATGGTTCCCGGAATTGGGGGGAGTGCCCAGGCAGTAGCTGGGATTGTAGCTGGAACAGGAACACTTGTTCGAAATGCAGTGGGAGTTGCTGCTTGTGTGGTGCTTTTTGTGATTATTAGTCTGCCTGTGTTGCAGACAGTGATTTTTATTGTGACTTATCGGGTTTTAGCCGTTTGTTTGGAGCCAGTAGCGGATAAGCGGCTTAGCGGTGCAGTGGAGGAAGTAGGAAAGGGGGGAGGGATGCTTTTGCAGGCGATTGTAACGGCAGTGCTGCTGTTTTTGATTACAATAGCTGTGGTTTGTGTGGTTGCTCGATGAAATAAGTGCTTGTTGGTTAGATAGGGTTGAACCGAATCGGACGCTTGAGTTTGGAGAAGCGATTTCATTCTAGGCGAGCAAAAGTTCCGGGAAGCTAGTCACTAAGAACGGCTAAGCAACTCGCATGGAAGCTCGTTCCTAAGCCGTTCTAAGTGCCGGATCTTCCCTCCACAAAAAACTGC
>CAJUEI010000130.1 GCA_910585255.1 uncultured Lachnospiraceae bacterium | reverse complement strand
CTGATGACAAAAAAAGGGGTGTGTTTAGCCTCCTGCAGAGGCGAATTGCACCCCGATCCGTCCGGTCAGATCTACCTAAACTCAGAAGTTTTAGAGCTTCTTACTTTCCGTAGAGCGGAACAGCGTTGTCATACCAAACTCTGGCGTCCTCTTCAAAACAACTCACCATACCAAACTCTGACGTCCTCTTCAAAACAACCCACCATACCAAACTCTAGCATCCCCCTAATTCCCCCCAATTCCCATTACAGTCCCCATAAACACCGGCACATCCGCCTCACAATCAATCAGCAAATACACAAACGGTCGATCCAAATGCACCATCTTCTCCTCTCTCAAAGACAATCCCCTAGCCATCTCCACTGCCGTAGCAGCTCCTGCCCTTGTCCCCTTTTCATCCACCGCAATAAAAGTCTTATGAAGAATTCTGCTAATAAATATATTATAATCTTTATAAGAACCCATCTCCGAAAAATCAGCAATTCTGCTGTCAAACGCATCCGTCATCCCCAGCCTCTGAAATACTTCCGCCAATTCCACCCCATACTCGCACTGAAACTTTGGAATCGCTGCATTGACATCCACCTCTGTCCGATTCTCCAACACCGCACGCAGTCTCTCCCCATCCAAAGTCTCCACATACTCCTCTACTGTCACTCCTTCCTTTGGAAGCAACGCCGCAAAAGCATATTTCTTATCTGCATAATATTTGATAAATCCCACCGCACGATCATCCTCCAGATACTGCTTTTCCGTAGAATACATCATTTCCACATCCTGCTCTGTTCCATCCTCTGCTGTAAATACCCCCGAATGTATCTGCGACTCCTTATAAATCGTTTCCCACTCCGCATCAAACACCAGTGCATTAACCAAATACATAATTGCATCCTCCGGCACCTGCGAAAGAATCTCCGAAATCATTCCATCGCTATGTTCCTCCACCCAGCCATTTATCTTTTCCGCTGCCGTATCGTCAAACACCTGCTTATAAACACCGGCTCCATACCAATCTGCATTACTCTGCAAAAATTCCTGTCTTACTGTAAATTTCGGATCATCCTTAAGCCAAATCGAATTCGCCGCCAAAAGTTTATAATTCTTCCCTTTTGGCAATGCCTGAACATAGGCATATAAATACGAATTTAGTTTCTCTCTTCCTATCCCAAAAACCTGCTCCATCTGCTCTAAAGTCTGTCCCTTTGCCCCATTTGCCGTCATTCCAAGTGCACAAATAATGGAAAGAGGAGAAATCAATATATTTTGTTCTTTCTCTATCGTATTCTGTAAAAGACGAACTCCAAAGTCACTCAATACAACAGCCCCATTCCCTGCAATATCCACATCAGGATGCACCTTATTCTGCTGAATTCCTTCCATTAAATCTGCACTCTTTACTGCAACATTTTTCGACTTGGCAATCCCTATTGCCGACAATGCTACTCCTGCAGCCAATGCTGCTCCTATCCAAACTCTTTTTTTCATCCGTTTACTCCTTTCTCAAACACAGCCCTCTTCTCACCATAATAATAAAAAAGCCCCAAAGCAGCATAGAAAAACCGCTCTGAGGCTTTTACTGACCTCTTTTTATTTTAATGTAACCTTTGCACCAACTTCTTCTAACTTTTTCTTTAATTCTTCTGCTTCTTCCTTAGAAACACCTGTCTTTACTGCCTTTGGAGCAGTATCAACTACTTCTTTTGCTTCCTTTAAGCCCAATCCGGTAGCTTCACGAACTACTTTAATTACCTTAACCTTTTCGGAACCAACTTCGGTTAATTCTACATCAAACTCTGTCTTCTCTTCTTCTGGTGCTGCTGCTCCCTGTGCTGCTACTACTACGCCTGCAGCTGCAGAAACGCCAAACTCGTCTTCACAAGCCTTTACTAAATCGTTTAATTCTAATACGGTTAATCCTTTAATTACTTCAATGATCTCTGCTGTTGTCATTCTTTTTTCCTCCAATTTATTCTATTTGGTAGCTGCAAAATTTTCCCATCTTACAATATGCTTATTCACCCTTCTCTGCAATCTGCTTAATAACACGAGCAAAGTTTGCAATCGGAGACTGAATACTTCCTAAGAACTTGGACAACAATTCTTCTCTCGAAGGAATCGTTGCAATAATCTGAATTCCCTTCTCGTCATAATAAGTTCCGTCAACAACCCCTGCCTTTAATTCCAGTGCTGGTGCTGTCTTTGCAAAATTAAATAAAATTCTTGCTGGAGCAGTTGCATCGGTTTTCGATACGGCAATCGCTGTCGGTCCCTCTAAATGAGAAGACAATGCTTCAAATTCTGTACCCTTAACTGCAAATTGAATCATGGTATTTTTATATACCTTATAAACAACGCCTGCCTCTCTTAACTGCTTACGAAGCTGAGTATCCTGTTCTACAGTAAGTCCACGATAATCCGCTATCACTACAGCCTGGGCACCATTAAGCAATTCAGAAATCTCATCTACGATCGGTTTCTTAATCTCAACTTTAGCCATGAGTGATGTTCCTCCTTATTCGATTTTCTGTGGTTGCCCACTTTCTATAGCTGCCATTTACACATAATCAGATTGTTTCTCATGCAAAAACCTCGCTGTATCAAACAGCGAGGCAATAAGGCGTAAAACATGCAAAATCCTACTATGTTCTCTCTTATATCGACCTCGGTAGGCGGTTTTAACCTTATGCTTTTCAGCACCTACTGTCTTAGGCAGTTATAATACTTTGATAGAATACCATAGAATTTTATACCTGTCAACTATTTTATAAAAATACTTCTACATTCTTCCAAACATCTTTACTACAAAGGAATCCTGATCCATCTGCTTTCTCATCATTCCCAGCCGATAATCCATCAGCAGTTTTTCTCTCTTCTGATCTGAAACCGCCTTTGGAACATCTAAATCTTCAATACGGCTTCTAGAACTTACCAATTCCAACGATGCCCTAGTATTATAATTATAAGCATGTTCCATTGCATTGGTAGTTGCTCCGGTACGGCTTCTAGAAGCACTTACTTTTTCTATTGCAGCATCAATCTTGCCAATATCAAAATCTCCCATTACACTGTAGCCGGCAATTCCTAATGACTCCAATGTAGCATTTTCCATTTGAAGCTTCATTCCTGTTCCATCTGGATTAGAAGCAATATGCATATCTGCCTTACTTCCATCTAATAACTTCATCTGGTTATATTCCGTACCGACTGCAGTCTGTTCAATATCCATTAAAAGCTGGTCAATCTCATCCTGCATTGCCTGTTTATCCGAATCGCTATAGATTCCGTTCGAAGCCTGAATACTAAGTTCTCGGATTCTCTGCAGCGAATCATGCATGGTTCCTAATGCTCCATCCTGAATATTGGCAACCCCAATCCCATTCTGAACATTATAAGCACCCATATTCAATCCATTGCCTTCTTTTTCCAGCTTATTCGCTATTGCAAGTCCCGCTGCGTCATCTGCTGCTGTCTGAATTCTCTTTCCGCTTGCAATCTTGCCATACAAAGAATTTGCATAATTACTGACTGTTGGTATTCTCATATCTGCTCCTTTCCTGCATAACTCCCTATGCATCACTTTATTTTGATTTGATAACCCGATTCTGTCCCTTTTACTTTTTGCCGAATTTATCCATCTTTACATTTTCAGTATAATACATTCCCCCCTGAAAAACAAGTAAATTTCAAACAGAATCTAAAAATTTCTTAATCATATTACTTTTTGTGAAGAACCAAATGCTGAGGCAGACCATTGACCATAAATGGCTGATAGTCTCCTTGAATCAGTGGTTCAATATAATTAATAAATTCTTCCGTTACATAATTTCCTTCTTTATTTACCCAAGAGCGAGGCACTAATTTTTCATTATTGGCAATCCGATGTACATCATAAATGCCAGCCGCACTCATATAAGGATCGTCCGATACCCGATCAATTACCACCATCTTTCCGGTATCTCCCTCGTCAGCAGCCTTTACTGCAGCACCGCCAACCATAAATGCTTCATTTACATCCACACGGGACGCCATATGAGAAGCACTCCGCTGCAAAGTAGAAAATTCAATACTGCGTGTTTTACATCCAATCTCTGCACCTAAAAAATTAGCAAGGTAAGAAGCGGTTCCCTGAAGCTGTTTATGCCCAAATGCATCTACATAGTCGCCTCCGCCTGACAATTCGCAGACATATCTTCCATCCGACAGCTTAATTCCCTCTGATACGGCAATTACAATCGAAGTCTTTTTCTTTAATAACTCCTGCGTCTTCTTTAAAAATTTTTCAATATCAAAGGCAATCTCCGGCAGATAGATTAAATCTGGCCCGTCACATTCCTCTGTCTTTGCAAGTGCTGTTGCCCCTGTCAGCCAGCCTGCATTTCGTCCCATTACTTCCAACACGCTGATCATCTCTTTATTATAAGTCAGCCCCAAGGCATCCCGAATCACTTCTTTTGTAGAAGCAGCAATATACTTTGCAGCACTTCCAAAACCAGGAGTATGATCGGTCAGTGCCAAATCGTTGTCAATCGTTTTCGGCACACCAAGAAACTTCTGTTCATGCCCTTTAATAATAGCATAGTCGGACAGCTTTTTAATCGTATCCATCGAATCATTTCCGCCGATATAGATAAAAGCATCAATCTCTAATTTATCCAATATCTGAAAAATTTTTTCATAGATATCTGGATTTTCATGAATTCCCGGCAGCTTAAAGCGACAGGAACCTAAAAAAGCAGAAGGAGTCCTCTTTAACAGCTCGATATCCATATCGGAATGAATCTGTGTCGAAAGATCCACATACTGTTCATCCAAAAAACCTTGAATTCCATGCAGCATCCCATATACTTTATGAAATCCTCTTTCCTTTGCCGTCTTATATACCCCTGCCAAACTGGAATTAATGACAGAAGTAGGTCCTCCTGACTGCCCTACTATAATATTACGCTTCTTCCCCATTTTATAAACCTCCTAGTTTAAAATAATAAATGTTATCTTATTATAGCACGTTTCTTCTTAAACAGGAAACACCTTTTTTTCTTTTTCTATTACCACAAAAATTATAACGAAAACTATGTATCAAACATGGTCTCCTCTGCTAAGCACAATCATGTTCCCTTTTCACAATAATGTTTCCTTTCGACTGCGGATCGTCTTGGATAATCTCTCCTACCGAATCCACACAAATCTGTCCAGACAACGGATTTTTTATACTAACCACTGAAGTACAGATCACAGCTTCCACCTCCGACTTCTCAAAGCAAAGATCCGTATCTACCATCTCACAATTAATTAACTTCAATCCTTTGCAGTAGCAAAGCGGCTGTGTCCCAATAATTTTACAATTTTCAAAAGTCACATTTTCACAATACCACGCCAGATATTCTCCCTTTACTATACTATCACGAATTACTACATTCTTCGCATGCCAAAATGCATCCTTTGTATCAAATACACAGTGTTCCAATACAGAATCTTCTATATATTGAAAAGAATATTTGCCTTTCATCTGTAAATTTGTAAATATAAGATGATCGGAACGCATCATAAAATATTCACTCTGTATCGTACAGTCCCTCATCTCAATCTGATGTACAAACCATCCAAACTCTGGCGAAATAATATCACATCCCTGCAGCTTTACCTGATTACATTCTCTCAATGCCTTAATTCCATGCAGCTTTGTATTTACAATTTCAATATCAGAAGAATACCACAGTGCAGCACGGCAAAGCTCTGTCATTTCCGAATTGGAAATTCTCAGTTGTTTATCATGCCAAAACGGATAACGAAGATTAAAAAAGCTATCCGAAACCTGAATTTCACGGCTTTCTTTTAACGCACTTTCCCCATCCGCCGGTCCATCAAAAGAACAATTCTTTATTCTGATACCTTGGCTCCCATATAATGCCCTTTCCATATCAAAAGTATGATTCTCAATTACATGCATACCCTTTCTCATTCCTTTCCTTATTTAATTTTACTATTTTACTCTTTTTTACAGTATAATGCAACTATATTGCAAATATTGATGTGTCCTTTCCTTTCCGGCGACTTCTATTTTTGCTAAATTTGCTAAATATAAATTCCCGACTCTTTCTCCCCCAATCCTATGATTATCTTATTCTATTTTATAATAATAACAATAATTTTTATTAAAATTATAAGATAAATAATGACAAATCCATAATTTTATGGTAAAATTTGTCCGAAAGACTTTAGGAGGGCTGTTACCATGAGCGAACAAAATACAAGCCACAACTTAATTGAATATATTTTTACTCTATTAGATTCCGAAAAAAATTCTGCTCTAGATCTCGATCATCTAATAGAAGAAGGGGAAAAATCAGAAAACTCTTTCTCTCATTCACAAAACCTCCGAACCGTATACGAAGTGATCCGATTTATGGATGAAATGCCCGGCGGAGTATTAATCTATCATGCAGACGGAGCAGAAGAAATTATCTATGCCAATAAAGCACTTCTTCGAATCTTTCAATGTGATTCTATAAAAGAATTTCGGGAACTGACTGGTAATTCATTCCGAGGAATTGTGCACCCGCAAGATTTGGCAGGAGTAGAACGAAACATCAAAGAGCAAGTAATAAACAATCACAATGATTTAGATTATGTAGAATATCGAATTATCCGTAAAGACGGCTCTCTTGGCTGGTTAGAAGATTACGGGCATTTTATTCACAGTGAATCTCTAGGAGATATTTTTTACGTATTTCTCAGTGACGCAACCGAAAAAAAGAATCGGGAGCTAATGGAAAAAGCTGCTCTATTAAATGAAAAAACTCAAAAAGAAAAGAAACTGCAAAGTTTAATCGAAGAATACGACAAAGAGCGGAAATTAATTAATCAGGAACATCTTCGCCGCTTAGAAGTAATCGAAGGACTTAGTATTAACTATGAAACCATTCTCTATGTAGACTTAAATACAAATAAATTACTGCCCTATCGTCTAAGTACCCGAACAGAACATCAATTTCGACAAAAAATCCAAACCCTTGGATTTACTTGGTTTGCCAACGACTATGTAACTACCTGGGTTCATCCAGAAGATCGGGAACTGATTGCTAAAGTAACAACACCGGAATATATTCGGGAAAAATTATCTAATAATAAAACTTATTATATTAATTATCGTGTTCTAAACGGAGAAGAACTACAATATTTACAGCTCCGTATTGTAAATGTAGGACATAGAAAACATATCTCTCAAATTGTAATGGGATATCGCAGAGTAGACGAAGAAATTCAGCGGGAAATGGAACAAAAACAAATGTTTGAAGAAGCACTGAATAATGCAAACCTAGCTATTACTGCTAAAAATACCTTTCTCTCTAATATGTCACATGATATGCGGACCCCTTTAAATGCGGTTTTTGGATATACTGCCCTTGCCAAAAAACACCTTAATGACAGCAGTATTGTTCACCAGTATCTAGATAAAATTGATACTGCAAGCAGACAACTTTTAGATTTAATTGATAAAGTACTAGAAATTGCTTGGACAGAAGCAAATGATATCCGAATCGTTGAAACCGAATGTAATTTATGTGATATCATACAAGATATACAAAAATCTCTGCTTTTGCAGGCAGCAGAAAAAAACATTGCTTTCTCTCTAAACTCTGCAGGTTTAGAACACTGTGATGTATATAGCGACCCCGATAAATTAAAACAAGTCCTTTTATATCTTACCAATAATGCATTAAAATATACCCCTAATTCTGGTAAAGTCACGCTTACTCTAATGGAATTAGAAAAGTTGCCAAATGACTATGCCATCTATCAGTTCTCGGTAGAAGATACCGGAATTGGAATTGGAAAAGATTTTCTAGAACATATTTTTGAACCATTTGAGCGAGAAAAAAATACCACCTTCAGCGGTGTTCCTGGTACAGGGCTTGGACTTACTATTGCGAAAAATATTGTAGAAATGATGGGAGGAAAAATTGATGTAAGCAGCACTCCCGGAGAGGGAAGTCAATTTATTGTTACACTTCGTTTCCGTATTCAAAGCCGCCCTCTTCCATTTTCTATTGATTCGGAAGATACCCTTTCGAATCTGATGACACAAACGATTCTTTTAGTAGAAGATAATGAAATCAATCTAGAAATCGAAACAGAAATCCTGCAGGGGCTTGGATTTCAGGTAGATACAGCAATCAACGGCAGTATTGCCATTGACAAATTAGCAAACGCTGTTCCCGGAGAATTTGCCCTAATCTTAATGGACATTCAAATGCCAATTATGAACGGATGGCAGGCAGCAAAAGCAATACGAAAATTAAAACATCCGATTTTATCTCGTATTCCAATTATTGCCCTATCCGCAGATGCATTTGAAAGCGATAAGCGAAAATCAATTGAATCTGGAATGGATGCACACTTAACGAAACCAATCGATGTGCCATTGCTATTAGAAACTATGGTAAAAACCATACAAATCCATAAATCTTTATATGGCGATCCTAATAATCTATAATACAAAAGAGCAGAGAACCCCTCTGCTCTTCTAAATTTTATTGTTTTAAATAATTCACTGTAAGAATGGCACCTCCTAATAATGCCAGCACAACTCCGGTTGCACGATTTAATGTGATTGCACTTGCTTTATTGGCAAACTTTGCAGCAATCCTTGCCCACAATAGAGTAAATACTATACAAAAAATAAGGCATCCGACATCTGGTATTCCTCCAATTATAATGTGACTGACCGCCCCTGTAAAAGCAGTAAAAGCCATAATAAATACGCTTGTTCCTACAGCCGTTTTCAATTCATACCCTAAGATACTGGTTAAAATTAAAAGCATCATCATTCCACCACCTGCTCCAATAAATCCACAGATAAATCCGACTGCTGTTCCACTTATAATCGATTGTATCATTCTCTTTTTTCCACTTACAGAATTCATGCTTTCCTTTGTTGTCATAACTGGTTTTACTATAAACTTAATTCCCAGCAATAACGTCATACATACAGAAAAACTTCCCATCGTAGTATTAGGAACGAGACTTGCTATCCAGCTTCCTACTAATGTAAATAACAATACTGTTACCATCATAACCAGACCATTCCGCACATCCAAATTTTTATTTTTCCCATAAGTATAGGCACTGACTGCACTTGCTAAGACATCGCTTGCCAAGGCAATTCCAACTGCCTCATATGCGGGAAGCCCTAAAAAAGTAATCAGCATAGGACTAATAACTGCCGCTGCACTCATTCCTGCAAATCCTGTTCCAAGCCCTGCCCCTATCCCTGCTATAAAACAAATCAGTAATTTATACATCCTCTGACTCCCTTCTATATCGATTAATATTTTCCAAAATATGCTGGTTGCATTGTTTCATTGTCTCTATCTCCTCCTGTGAAATTCCTGCAAACATCACTGTAACAAACTGCTGTTGTGCTGCCCTTCCATCTGCAATAATCGGAAATGCCAAGTCACAAATCTGCAAATGTGCCGTTTTTCGATTTCCCTTTTTATATTGCTTTCTTAGATATCCTTTCTTTTCTAATAGCTGAATCGAAACAGATACTTGCGACTTTGACAGACATCTCACTTCTACTATATCAGAAGCAGTATCAAATAGGGGGTTATTCGCCAAAAACAAAAGAATATCCAATTCCATACGTGTGATTTGATGCCTTTCGCAGACCTTTTCGACACACTTTGCATAAAACGTTTTTATGATATTCTGATGTTCCCATAAATTTAATGGTATCATAGTTTCCTCCATTTTGTTCTATTTAGAACTATTTTATAGCCAAAAAAAAGAAATGTCAAGCAAATCTTTTACCCAGACATAGACTGCTTTATGCGATACAGTCTGGGTATTCCCGAAGAGGACGCCAGAGTGTATCAAGACACGCTGTTCCGCTCTCCAGAAAGTAAGAAGCTCTAAAACTTCTGAATTTAAATATCTCCAACCGGACGGACCGGGGTGCAATTCGCCCGTACAGCGGGCTAAACACACCCCTTTTTCGGGCACAAGTGCCCTCAAATCCTACAGATCGACAGAAGTTTAAGAGCTTCTAACTTTCCTCCGAAGTCACAGCGTGCCTTTGATACACTCTGGCTATGTTTTTCCACAATTTACGTCTTTTTTCCATTCCTCTGCGGATAAATGAGTCAAGCATAATTGTATCAGCAGGAACAGACAGCCAAAAACTCATTATTCATCTGTATGGATGAATCCATCATAATTCTATCGGCAGAAACAGACAGCCAAAAATTCATTATTTATCTGTATGGATGAATCCACCACAATTCTATCGGCAGGAACAGACAGCTGGAGTGGGGAAGAGATTGCTTCCTGCTGTGACTTCGGAGAAAAGTTAGAAAGTCTTATGCTTCTGTCGATTCACTAGGATTTTTGCCATCTTCTGATGGCAAAAAAGGGGTGTG
>CAJUEI010000129.1 GCA_910585255.1 uncultured Lachnospiraceae bacterium | reverse complement strand
ACCGTTTTGGCATTTCTTTTTCTCCTTCTTAAAAGATATTAGACAGGCTCTAAGACTTCTGAATCTAGGTATATCCAACCGGACGGACCGGGGTGCAATTCGCCTCTATAGGAGGCTAAACACACCCCTTTTTTTGCCATCGGACGATGGCAAAAAATCCTAGATTTTGACAGAAGTCTAAGAGCTTCTAACTTTCCTCCGAAGTCACTGCGTAGACAACTGGCATCCTCACTCCGGCTGTTTCTTCCACAATATAGGGATATTATTTTTAAAAATTTATTTGTTCTATTTAGGAAACTACTTATTTTTCTCTAAAATCACGTTATAGATAAATGACTTTCTTACTTATTTGTTCTATTTAGGAAACCACTTATTTTTCTCTAAAACCACGTTATAGATAAATGACTTTCTTACTTTGGTTATTTTTTCTACAATATAGGAATTTTTTATTTCGGAGTTTTAGGAATTTATGGATTTTTGAAGCTGTCTTAGACGCTCTTCTACTTGTTCCATCATTTCTGTATACTTTACCAGTTTTCCTTTTTCCTCTGCAATCTTTTCCTCTGGTGCTTTACTGATAAACCGCTCGTTTCCAAGCATCCCATTTACTCGGTTTAATTCTTTTTTCAGCCGTTCTTTTTCTTTTTCCAGTCGTTCTTTTTCCTTTTCTACATCTACCAATTCAGCAAAAGGAATATAAATAACTGCTCTATGAATAACTGCCGATACCGCATCCTCTGCAATTCCGCTTCGATCTGCTTGTACAAATACTTCACTTGCATAGCCGAGTGTTCCAAAAAATACCTTACTGCGTTCAAATACCTCACGAACGTCTTTCTCTTCTGATACTACATATACAGTAGCTTTTTTACTAGGTGCTACATTCATGCTGGTACGGACATTTCGAATTCCGCGAACGGCTTCTTTTATCATCTCTACCTCTCTCTCCTCTGCAGAGAAGTTCCACTCCTCTTTCCACAGAGGCCAGTCGGAAATCATAATGGATTCCTCTTCCTCCTGAATATTACAGAAAATTTCTTCTGTTACAAACGGCATATAAGGATGCAGCAATTTTAAAGCTGTAATTAATACGGTTTTTAATGTCCAAAGTGCAGCAGCTTTTGTGGTATCTTCTTCTTTCCAAAGCCTAGGCTTGACCATCTCAATATACCAGTCGCAGAACTCTTCCCATACAAAATCATAGACCTTCTGCAAGGCAATTCCCATCTCGTATTTATCCAAATTCTCTGTTACTTCCTTTACCAAAGTATTGACCTTAGATAAAATCCACCGATCTGCTGCTGTCAAATCAGAAAGGACTGCTTTTGAAGTATCTGCTTTCTCCAGATTCATCATAATAAAGCGAGAAGCATTCCAAACTTTATTAGCAAAATTTCGGCTTGCTTCTACCCGTTCATAATAAAAACGCATATCATTGCCAGGTGCATTTCCAGTTACCAATGTCATACGAAGTGCATCTGCCCCATATTTTTCGATAACCTCCAGCGGATCAATCCCGTTTCCTAAAGATTTGCTCATCTTCCGCCCCTGTGCATCCCGTACCAGCCCATGAAACAGTACAGTATGAAAAGGAGCTTTTCCCGTTTGCTCATAACCGGAAAAAATCATACGAATTACCCAGAAAAAGATAATATCATACCCTGTTACCAACACATCGGTAGGATAAAAATAGTCTAAATCTTCTGTTTTCTTTGGCCAGCCCAAAGTAGAGAACGGCCACAGAGCAGAACTAAACCAAGTATCTAATGTATCTGGATCTTGTGTCATAGAAGTACATCCGCACTTTGGACATTTTCCCGGATTCTTTTTTGCAACTACAAATTCTTTGCAATTATCACAATAGTAAGCAGGAATGGGATGTCCCCACCAAAGCTGTCTGGAAATACACCAATCTCGAATATGATCCGTCCAGTTAAAATAAATCTTTTCCATTCGTTCTGGAAGCAGCTTTACTTTGCCGTCTTTTACTGCCTGTACTGCAGGCTGGATCATTTCGTCCATCTTTACAAACCACTGCTGCTTTACCATAGGTTCTACTGTTGTTTTACAGCGATCATGTGTTCCGACATTATGACTATGAGGAACGACTTTTACCAAAAGCCCTGCTTCCTCTAACTCTTTTACCATTACTTTCCGTGCCTCATACCGATCCATTCCCTGATATTTTCCGCCGTTTTTATTAATCGTTGCATCATCATTCATAATAGTAATCTCAGCCAAATGATGCCGTTTTCCCACTTCAAAATCATTCGGATCGTGTGCAGGGGTAATCTTTACGCATCCCGTACCAAATTCCCGATCCACATAACTATCTGCAATTACAGGAATCTCACGCCCTACCAAAGGTAAAATCAACGTCTTTCCAATCAAATGCTGATACCGTTCATCCTCTGGATTGACTGCCACTGCCGTATCTCCCAGTAAAGTTTCCGGTCTGGTAGTAGCAATCTCCACAAATTCCTGACTGTCCTTTACCGGATAATTAATATGCCAGAAAAATCCATCCTGTTCCTCATGTTCTACCTCGGCATCCGAAATCGAAGTCTGACAAACCGGACACCAATTTACAATCCGAGACCCTTTATAAATCCAGCCTTTTTCATAAAGCCGAATAAAGACATCCAAAACAGCTTCCGAGCATCCCTCATCCATAGTAAAACGTTCTCTCTCCCAATCCGCCGAAGATCCCATCTTTTTCAACTGATTAATAATTCGTCCGCCATACTCTTTCTTCCACTCCCATGCCTTCTCTAAAAATCCCTCACGTCCTAATTCTTCCTTTGAAATTCCCTGCTCCTTTAAAGCTTCAATTACCCGAACCTCAGTCGCAATAGAAGCATGATCCGTTCCTGGCTGCCAAAGTGCCTGATATCCCTGCATCCGCTTATAACGAATTAAAATATCCTGCATGGTATTATCCAAAGCATGCCCCATATGAAGCTGCCCTGTAATATTGGGCGGCGGCATCACAATCGTAAAAGGCTTTTTACTCCGATCCACCTCTGCATGAAAATAACGTTTCTGAACCCATTTCTCATAAAGCCTAGGCTCTATCTCAGCCGGATTATAATTCTTCTCTAATTCTTTCATAGACTCCCTCTTTTCTGCACCTCTGTGCTTCTTTCTATTTTGTGTGCATAAAAAAACACCCTTTATCACTCCGATAAAGGGTGCAGTCTGCACGGTACCACCTTCTCCACTGCTTCTAAAACGATAACAGCCTCTTACCCGATAACGTGGGTGAATCCGTGATAGCCTACTCTTCCATACAGTCATTCCACTCTATCTTTTTGTTCAGCTATCCTGTTCCAAAGCTACCTTCCTTCCAAGCCGTTCGCAGAAAGTCTTTCAGCCGATGAACTTTCCTCTCTAAGCGTCTTCTTTGAAGTACTCCTCTTCTTCTCTACATTTCTCCAAAAACTTTTTTATCTGGTTTAACTAATAAAAATCGTTATAGTTAATATAATAAAAGTTACAAAATTTGTCAAGGATTTTTTCTCCTATAATAACATCCTATCCTTTTTACCAATCTTCCTCTACGGATAAATGAATCAACCATCCATCTATCGACAGGAACAGACAGCCAGAGCGGGGAAGCCATTCCTTCTCGCTGTGACTTCGGAGGAAAGTTAGAACGTCTTATGCTTCTGTCG
Source organism: uncultured Lachnospiraceae bacterium (assembly GCA_910585255.1). Taxonomy (GTDB): domain Bacteria; phylum Bacillota; class Clostridia; order Lachnospirales; family Lachnospiraceae; genus MGBC114844. Next base: position 6,769 of record CAJUEI010000129.1, on the reverse strand, counting down.
ATCCACTAGGATTTTTTGCCATTCTCGAATGGCAAAAAAAGGGGTGTGTTTAGCCCGCTGCACGGGCGAATTGCACCCCGATCCGTCCGGCTGGATACATTTACAGCCAGAAGCATTAGACGTTCTTACTTTCCGAAGAGCGGAACAGCGGGAAGGAATGGCTCCTCCGCTCTAGCGTCCCCTCATTACTCTTCCTCCTCCATATCAATAACCCCATCCAACTCTTCCAATTCCTCTTCATCCACTAACTCGTCATACTCTTCCATATCCAACAATTCATCAAATGCATCGGCTGCATTCTCATACTCTTCATCTTCCTCAATATTAGACAAATTCGGATTCCCTTCTTCATCTTCTTCATATCGATACAGATAAACCTCTCCCGTATCCGCCGCCTCTCCTTCCATAGGAAGCAAAGCGATATAATCCTTTCCATCCACCGGATAAATTGCAATCACTGCACACTCCACTTCTTCTCCATCATCCAAAGTCAAAGTTACCGTATCATCAAACTCAAAATCCATATCTAATTCTTCATTTCCCATTGTATAACCTCATTTCCCGCCGTATCTGCAGCGTACTTATTTTATTTTTTCCTCTTTCACTCTATCAAATCTACCGATAAAAAGCAATACCTAATCCATAAAAAACAAGAAACAAATCCAAATTTCTACATATACTAACCATATAAAATTTCATTTTAAAAAGGAGGCTTTCAATCATGTGCGGAATAGCTGGTTTTTGTGATTTTCATAAACCTTTAACGTATCATCGAAAATCCAACCAAAAAATATGCGAAGCAATGGGCAAAACCCTTCACCACAGAGGTCCTGACAGCTTCGGCACCTATCTCAATGATCACTTTGCCTGTGCCCATGCCCGTCTAGCGGTAATCGATCCCGACAACGGCATCCAGCCTATGTGCCGGACAGTAGACGGAAAAGAATATACGATTGTCTACAATGGAGAACTCTATAACACCCAAGAGTTAAAGTCCGAATTACTCTCAAAAGGCTATACCTTTACTACTTCCTGTGATACGGAAGTCCTGCTCTATGCCTATATTGCTTTTGGAGAATCGGTACCTCAAAAACTCAATGGTATCTATAGCTTTGCTATCTGGGACGGACTGCATCAAAGTGTCTTCCTCTGCCGGGATCGCTTTGGAGTAAAACCGCTTTTTTACAGTTTCTTCGACAACCGCTTCCTATTCGCTTCCGAGATAAAAGCCATTTTAGCCTATCCGGGAAAAGAAGCAGTTATCGGCACCTATGGACTCTGTGAAATCTTTGGATTAGGACCGGCACGCTCTCCGGGATGCGGCGTCTATCAAGGTATTCATGAAATCCAGCCTGGCTATGCAGCCTATCTTGATTACTCTGGTATCCGCTGTTATCCCTATTTTACTCTAACAGCAGAAGAACACACGGAAACCTATGAGCAGACCGTGGAACATGTCCGTTTTTTGCTTACCGATGCGATTCAAAGACAGCTTGTTTCGGATGTGCCGCTCTGCACTCTACTCTCTGGTGGTGTAGATTCTAGTCTGATCTCTTCTGTTGCCTCTTCTCTATTAAAAAAAGAAGGAAAGCAGCTTTCCACCTATTCCTTTGACTATGTGGATAATACCAAATATTTTAAAGCCTCTTCCTTTCAGCCTTCCGAGGATCGCCCCTATGTAGAGATTATGGTCAATGCACTAGGTACCAATCACACCTACCTGTACTGCAGCAATCAGGAACTCTATCAATGTCTCTTTGAAGCAGTACGTGCAAAAGATCTGCCTGGTATGGCAGACGTAGACTCTTCTATGCTGCACTTTGCCAAAGGCATTAAGAAAAAACATACCGTCTGTCTGTCGGGGGAATGTGCTGATGAAATATTCGGTGGTTATCCATGGTTTCGAGATGAAGAAATCTACCAGAAGCGAACCTTTCCTTGGTCTAAGAATTTCTCTTTCCGGCAGGAAGTGTTGAATCCAGAAATCGAAGCCCTTCTTCCGCTTCAGGAATATGTAGCCTCTCAATATGAAAAAACCATGGCAAGAGTATCCTACCTTCCAGGAGAATCTCTTCTGAAAAGACGGCAGCGGGAGATTAGTTATTTAAATACCTCTTGGTTTATGACCACTCTGTTAGACCGCAAGGATCGTATGACTATGGCTTCCGGCTTAGAAGTCCGTGTGCCGTTTGCCGATCACCGTCTCATCCAATACCTCTACAATGTTCCATGGGAATATAAATATCACAACCAGGAAGTAAAAGCCCTTCTTCGGGATGCTTTTCAAGACTACCTTCCAGATGCTGTACTGCACCGCAAGAAATCACCTTATCCAAAAACGTATCATCCAGAATACGAAGCACTTTTAAAAAATGAATTAAAAGAGATTTTAAGCCATTCTGAAGAACCACTTTACCAACTGGTAAATCCAGACTATCTTCATACCCTTATGAACAATCCGGCTGATCTGGGAAAACCATGGTTCGGACAGCTTATGGCTGTACCGCAGATGTACGCCTATCTAATTGAAATAAACGATTGGATGAAGACCTACCACATCCGTCTGGATCTTTCAAAATAATAGGGAGGTATCTAATATGGACGAAACCAGCTCAAATCAAGAAGAAAACCGCTCCACACTTGAAACCTGCCGCAATATTATTCTGTCCGAAGACTATGTAGATTTAATCTTAAATATCGGCAGGCAATCCAGCCATCTGCTCCCTACAGAAGAATTAGACTGTTTAGAAGTGATTGACCGGCAGTTTGCCATCTATCACTATCCCATTAATAAAATACCAGATATTACTACTGTTGTCTATAATTACCGCATCTTCCCCAAACTCTATGGTCTGCAGGATACCACCAGTATGGAAGCCTCTGGTATTATCCGCCTGCGTAATTTAGCCGGAGAACGGTTCCGGGGAAAAGGAGTTCTAATCGGGTTTATTGATACCGGAATCGACTATACCCATCCGATCTTTCGCCTCTCTGACGGAAGCAGTAAAATCGAAGCGATCTGGGATCAAACAATACAGTCAGGAACTCCGCCGGAAGGATTTTTATATGGAAGCGAATATAAAAAAGAGGAAATTAATATCGCCTTAGCAAATGAAAATCCTTATTCGATTGTTCCGTCCATTGATACAATTGGACATGGCACATTTATGGCTGGAATCGCTGCAGGCTCGGATTACCCGGAAGGAGATTTCAGCGGAGCGGCTCCAGAAGCTTCCATTGCCATGGTAAAACTCAAGCCGGCAAAACAGATCTTTCGAGACTATTACTTAGTTTCCAAAGATGCGGTCTGCTATCAGGAAACCGATATCTTCAGCGGAATCCATTATCTGATTCAAATGGCAGATAAAAGGGATGTTCCTCTTGTTATTTTATTGGCACTTGGCACCAATAACGGCGGGCATGTTGGAAGCAACAATCTCGCCAACTATATTAACAGCATCTCTGAGCTTTATAATATCGCCGTTGTCATCTCCGCCGGTGACGAAGGAAGCCGTGCCCTTCACTATCAGGGAGACTTCTCTACGATACAGGAAGGAACACCTTCCTCCTCCGCTTTTGAGACAATAGAGATTATGGTAGGAGAAGGCGAACGAGGATTCTGTGCCGAATTCTGGATGCAGCTTCCCGCTTTTGCCACCATTTCACTTGTCTCTCCCAGCGGAGAAGTTTCTCCTAAAGTAACAGGAAAGCTTGGCACTAATTATATCTACCGCTTTCTATTTGAAAATACGAGAGTTTCTATCCAGTATCACCTAATTGGCGGCTATCTCAATGATGTGCTTATCTTTTTACGGGTAGAAGAACCTGTTGCCGGTATCTGGAGACTTCGAATCTATCCAGAAGAAAACACAACAGGAACCTATGATATCTGGCTTCCTATCCATGAATTTTTAAGTTCTGATACCCGCTTTTTAAAACCAAATCCTAATATCACGATTACCGAACCCTCTACTACCCTTAATGCTATTACCGTATCCACCTATAATCACGCAGATGACAGCATCTATCTGTACTCCGGCAGAGGTTTTACCAGAGGAGTTTCTATTAAACCGGATATTGCCGCCCCTGGTGTCAATGTCTATGGTCCGCTGCCGGAAAATCGGTTTGGTGTCCGCACCGGCTCTTCTATTTCAGCGGCTCATGTAGCAGGGGCTTCCGCTATCCTTTTATCCTGGGGCACGATTGAAGGAAATGCCCCTTTTCTCAACAGCAGTACCATAAAAAGCTATCTGATACGAGGGGCATCCCGAAAACCCTCTCTTACCTATCCCAACCGGGAATGGGGATATGGCAGCCTCGATCTCTACCAAAGCCTCAATATTCTTCGTCCCACTTAATTACGGCAATGCAAGCTGACCGTTGCCCCTCATTTCAATTAAAGGTCCGCCTGTATTTTCAATATAAGCCTTTGTTACAGTTACTTTTCCAATATTGTCATCCTTTGGAATCTCATACATGATATCTAACATAAATTCTTCTATAATTGCACGAAGGGCTCTGGCTCCGGTATCCTTTTCCAATGCCTTTTGTGCAATCGCTTCCAATGCCTCTTCTTCAAAGACCAACTGTACTTCGTCCATTGCAAGCAGACGTTCGTACTGCTTTAAAATTGCATTTTTCGGCTCTTTTAATACACGAATCAGCATCTCTTTTGACAATTCTTCCAGAGAAAAAATAATCGGCAGACGTCCTAAAAATTCCGGTATCATTCCAAAATTCCGCAGATCTTCTACTGTTACTTTTGCCATAAGATTTTTTTCTTTATCATATTTATCCTTTAATTCTCCAGAAAATCCCATAGTCGAATGTTTATTTAAACGCTCTTTAATAATATCCTCCAAATCTGGGAAAGCTCCGCCGCAGATAAATAAAATATTGCTGGTATTAACTGTGGCAAGCGGAACCATTGCATTTTTGCTGTTTGCCCCTACCGGAACTTCTATATCAGCTCCTTCCAATAATTTCAACATTCCCTGCTGTACCGATTCTCCGCTGACATCTCGGCTGCGTGCATTTTTCTTTTTTGCAATTTTATCAATTTCATCAATAAAGATAATGCCTCGCTCAGCTTTTTCTACATCATTCTCTGCAGCCGCCAGCAGCTTAGATACTACACTTTCAATATCGTCACCGATATAACCGGCTTCTGTTAAAGAAGTGGCATCTGTAATGGCAAGCGGCACATCCAATAATTTTGCCAATGTTCGTACCAAATAAGTCTTTCCGCTTCCGGTCGGTCCAATCATCAGCATATTAGATTTTTCAATTTCCACATCAGGACTTTGCTTTTCTTTCTCTTCCATTGCGGCAATTCTCTTATAGTGATTATAAACTGCTACCGAAATTACCTTTTTTGCATGTTCCTGTCCTACTACATAATCATCTAATTTTTCCTTTATCTTATGAGGTGCCGGCATTTTTTGGATATTAAATACCGAATTGACCTTCTTTTCCTCTTTAGGTTTTTTCTTCTTTAATTTCTGTCTCTGCGGAATCTCCCCATGCAGATCCGAAAAATTCATAAAATTTAAATTGGAGAGCTTCATTAAATCGGCATACTGCATCCCGGTTGTTCCCTGAATGGAATCAAAGGTTTTCTGCATACAGTCTGTACAGACACTGATATCTCCCGGCATTTCCACCATCTTTCCGGCTTTGCTTTCCGGTCGGCGGCACATATAACAGATCTTTTCATATTCATCTGTTTTTTTGGAAGAATCCACTGTAACACCAGAATTGTGCTGCTTGGTTTCTTTCTTATCTTTCTCATTTTCACTCATGATTTCGCCATTCCTTTCTAAACGTTATCTCCTCTTTTTTACAATGGAAAGAGGTACAGCAAGCTGCACCTCTTATTTCTTTTTCTTTCCCATTCAGCTATCCATAGTGATTATAACTTACTTAGGAATAATGAACAAGTAAAAACTTTATAAATATTTGATTTTTAGATTGAGAGTGTTTCAGTTTTTGTATTATCTTACATCTGCTTCTGGTCTTTTGCCCAATGTCACTTCTACTTCATTTTCAACATACTGATTTCTTCCCTGTGCATATTCTAATGTAAGCTTAACTGTCTCACCTGCTCGGTAATACTGCAGTAAATTCTGTAATTCTGCTTTGGAAGTAACAGAAATTCCGTCAAATTTTGTAATAATATCATATTTCTGAATTCCCGCCTGCTCTGCCGGACTGCCTTCTTCTACTGTCTGTACGGAAATTCCAAGAGGAATTCCATATAATGTAGCATAAGAAGAACTGGTATCTACTACATTAATGCCAAGATATCCCCGCTCAGAGGCATCTACTACTTCGGTTCTTCTCTCTACTACAACGGTCTCCCGATTCATTAAATCGTTAATAATATCAATCGCATCCGAAATCGGAATTGCATAGCCCATTCCTTCTACAATTGTTCCTGAATAGCCGGAAGAGGAGGTTTTGGCAGAGTTAATGCCGATTACTTCTCCATTCATATTTAATAATGCACCACCGCTGTTTCCCTGGTTAATTGCTGCACTGGTCTGAATGGCATGATAGGAGATATTATCTACATTGACCTCTCTATTTAATGCACTTACTACACCGGTTGTAACAGACTGTCCGTATCCTAATGCATTACCTATTGCTATCGTTCCTTCTCCTACCCGCAGATTATCGGAATTTCCCAATGTAGCCACTTTAATAAAGGACATCACTTCATCTGGTATACTTTCTAGAGGAATTGCCAATACAGCCAAATCATTTTCAG
>CAJUEI010000128.1 GCA_910585255.1 uncultured Lachnospiraceae bacterium | reverse complement strand
TTCAGTAGAAAGGAGTTCCCAAGAATCTCACGACTTTAGTCGTGAGAGGTTCAAAAATTAGAAAAACTTTAGAGAAAAAACAGAAAAAATAAAGTAAAAAATAAAAGGAAAGATAGATTAAAACATAAATTGCGGAACAATACAGCCAGAGTGCATTAGGGGTACGCTGTGACTTCGGAGGAAAGCTAGAAGTTCTTAGACTTCTGTCGATCCACTAGGATTTTTGCCATCTTCTGATGGCAAAAAAGGGGTGTGTTTAGCCCGCTGTACGGGCGAATTGCACCCCGGTCCGTCCGGTTGGATACATATCAATTCAGAAGTCTTAGAACTTCTTGCTTTCTAGAGAGCGGAACAGCGTGCCCCTAATGCACTCTGGCGTCCTCCTCGGAACTCTCTTATCAAGACAGAAACGATCAAAAAATAAAAAAAGTGCTTGCAATCTTATAATATCAGTGCTAAAATAATTATGACAATAATGATTAACTAAAAGAGTGGGCTTGTTAGTCCACTCTTTATGTATGCAGGCAGATATTACCAAATCGTATAGGAATAAAGCAATTTAAGATTGAATAATAAACGATTTTGGTATAGCTGCCATAGCAGAATAACATGCCGGTGAAAGGAAGTGGGATTTATGGCGAAAAGAGAAGACTATGAGCAAAAAACAGAAAAACTGCTGCTGCCTATTATAGAAGCAAATCAATTTGAATTGGTAGATGTGGAGTATGTAAAAGAGGGGAGCAACTGGTATCTTCGAGCCTATATTGATAAAGAAGGCGGCATTACAGTAGATGACTGTGAGATGGTTTCTAGGGCATTGAGTGATCTATTGGATCAGAAAGATTTTATTGAAGATGCTTATATTTTAGAAGTCAGCTCTCCGGGGCTTGGAAGACCATTAAAGAAGGAGAAAGATTTTTCTAGAAGTATTGGAAAAGAAGTGGAAGTCCATTTATTTAAGCCTTTGAATAAGAAAAAAGAATACATTGGGCTGCTGCAGGCATTTGATAAAAAGAATGTAACTATTCAGGAAGAGAATGGAGAATTACTTTTGATTCCAAGGGCAGATATTGCATTAATTCGTCTGACATTCGACTTTTAAAACTGGCAGAATATAAAGGAGGGATCAGGAAAAATGAATAAGGAACTAATTGAGGCACTGAATACTCTTGAAAAGGAAAAAGATATCAGTAAGGATACTTTAATTGAAGCGATTGAGAATTCTCTGTTGACTGCATGTAAAAATCACTTTGGAAAATCGGATAATGTAAAAGTGACGATTAATCGGGAAACTGGAGATTTTAAGGTGGTTGCAGAGAAAACAGTGGTGGAAGAAGTAGAAGATGACGTGACGCAGATCAGTCTTGCTGATGCGAAAATTCGAGATATTCGGTATAACTTAGGAGATGTTGCACAGATTGAAATTAAGTCAAAAGAGTTTGGGCGGATTGCAACGCAAAATGCCAAAAATGTTATTTTACAGAAAATTCGTGAGGAAGAGAGAAAATCTCTTTATAATCAGTATCTTGAAAAAGAAAAAGATATTGTAACAGGTATTGTACAGCGGTATATAGGTAAGAATATCAGTGTAAATCTTGGAAAAGCAGATGCGATGCTGATGGAAAACGAACAGGTAAAGGGAGAGAATTTTCTTCCTACAGAGCGGATCAAGCTTTATATTTTGGAAGTAAAGGATACCACAAAAGGACCAAAAATCTTGGTTTCTAGAACACATCCAGAATTAGTAAAGCGATTATTTGAGGCAGAAGTAACCGAAGTAAAGGACGGAACAGTAGAGATAAAAAGTATTTCTAGAGAGGCGGGATCTAGAACCAAGATTGCAGTTTGGTCAAATAATCCAGATGTAGATCCGGTCGGTTCTTGTGTAGGAGTTAATGGAGCCAGAGTAAATGCTATTGTAGAGGAACTTCGGGGAGAGAAGATTGATATTATTAACTGGAGTGAAAATCCGGCGATCTTGATTGAAAATGCATTGAGTCCGGCAAAAGTAATTTCTGTCATTGCAGATGAAGAAGAAAAGACAGCAAAAGTAGTTGTTCCAGATTTTCAACTGTCGCTGGCAATCGGGAAAGAGGGGCAAAATGCTAGATTAGCGGCAAGGCTGACAGGATATAAGATCGATATTAAAAATGAAACACAAGCAAGAGAATTAGAGGAATTTAACGGATTGTATGGATATGAAGCAAAATCTATACAAGAGGAACTAGATTCCGAACTTGAATCGGATCCAATTCAGGAAGATGCCGAGGATACGTTAGATCAAATAGAATCCGAATGGACAGAGGAAGAAGAGAGTGCAGAATCAGTACAAGAGGAAGAAGAATCTTTATCGGAAGAGAAGGATCAGGTAAGAGTTGACGAGGAATAAAAAGGCGGGAAGTGATAAATTGGCAGTGACGAAGAAGATACCGCAAAGGCAATGTGCCGGCTGTGGAGAAAAAAAGAACAAAAAAGAGTTGATTCGTGTATTAAAGACCAGTGAGGAAGAGATTCTGATTGATGCGACAGGAAAGAAAAATGGAAGAGGTGCTTATCTGTGTCCTTCGATGGAATGTTTGACAAAGGCACATAAGAATAAGGGGCTGGAACGTTCATTAAAGATGCCGATTCCAAAAGAAGTGTATGAACAACTGGAAAAGGAGTTGACAGAGCTTGAAACAAGATAAGATAATGTCCATGATTGGTCTGGCAACACGGGCAGGGAAGACAGCCAGCGGAGAATTTATGACAGAAAAATTAGTAAAAGGCGGTCAGGCATATCTGGTGATTGTAGCAGCCGATGCATCCGACAATACCAAGAAAATGTTTCGAAATATGTGTACTTACTATAAAGTGCCTCTCTATATATATGGAACAAAAGAAGTGCTCGGTCACGGTATGGGAAAGGAAAGCAGGGCATCCTTAACAATTCTTGATAAGAGTTTTGCAGGAGCTATTGTAAAAAATTTGGTTGCGGCAGGAATCGTTCAGGAGCAGGAAGTTCAAAATAAAAAGATAGATATAAGGGAGTCGGATAGAGAAGGGAACGGAGGTAGTAAGCAGTATGGCGAAAATTAAGATAAGTGAACTGGCAAATCAAATGGAAAAGAAAAATGTCGAAATTATTAGTGCATTAGATGCACTTTCAATTGATAATAATGGAAAGCGTTTTGTTGCAAATTCAAGTATTGAAGAGGATGTAGCAGAAAAGGTGAAAAAGCATTTAAGTGCTGAACTAGCCGGACAGACAAAGGCAAAGACAATGAAAGCAGAGACAGAAGAAATAAAGATAGATGGAATAAAAGTAGAAGGAAAAACAGAGAAAAAAATAGAGGGATTAAAAACAGAGGCAAAGATGGAGATAAAAGAAGAAGCAGGAAAAACAGAGATAAAGGGAACTAGAACAAAAATAGAAAGTGGAAAAATGGGAACCGGAGCAGGAAATACAAGATCAGAAGCAAAGGCAGAGATAAAATCAGAAAAAAAACAGACAGAGTTAGGAAAATCGGAAGCGGTAAAAGCAGAAGGCGGACAGGAACACAAGAAAAAGGTGTCTGTTGTATTTAATCCGCAGAATAGTGCACAGCCTAATAATAATCAGAGATCTGCCAATAATCAAAGCAACGGACAGCGTTCCAATCGGGACAATCAAAACAGCGGATATAATAAAGAAAATCGGGAAAATTCCAATCGAAATGAGAAAGGAAATTATAATCGCGGAAATCGGAGCGGACAAAAGAATAATCGGGAGAATTCTAATCGGGGTGATCGGGAAAACCGGGAGAATTCGAATCGGAATAATCGGGAGAATTCCAATCGGAATGACCGGGAAAACCGAGAAAATTTCAATCGAAGTGATCGGGAGAACTTTAATCGAAGTGATCGAGAGAATTCGAATCGAACGGATCGAGAAAACCGGGACGGTCAGAGAGGCGAACGGGGTTATAATCGGGAAAATCGCAGCGGACAGAGAAATCAAGGCAGTTATAACCGGGATGGACAAAAAAGCGACAGAACACAGGGCAGTTATAATCGGGAAAATAACCGTCAGGGAGGACGCTCACAGGGCGGATATAACAAGGACAGCGGTTATAATAAAGACAGAGAGAATAACGGACGTGGCGGCAGAAGAGAATCTTTAGATAAAAAGATTGAAAAGGCAAGACCAGATTTTATTGAAGTAAAGACAGAGAGACGGCAGGATCGTCCAGATAAAGATCGAAAGGAAAAGACGAATAAATTTGAAGATCGTCCGATTTCGAAAAAATTTGGAAAACCGGTTCCAGAGATAGTAAAACCGCAGAAACAGGTAGAGAAGGAGCCGGAGATTAAAGTAATTCAGATACCAGAAGTGATTACGATTAAGGAATTGGCGGAAAAGATGAAGCTGCAGCCATCTGCAGTAGTGAAAAAGTTATTTTTGCAGGGAAAGATGGTAACGATTAATCAGGAGATTAATTTTGAGACAGCAGAAGAGATTGCGTTAGAATATGATGTAATCTGTGAAAAAGAAGTAAAGATAGATGTTATTGAAGAACTGCTTCGAGAGGAAGAGGAAGACGAAAAGACCATGGTGACACGTCCTCCGGTTATCTGCGTAATGGGGCATGTCGATCATGGAAAGACTTCCCTTTTGGATGCGATTCGTTCTACCAATGTGATTGCAAAGGAAGCAGGCGGTATTACACAGCATATCGGTGCTTATGTAGTAGAGATCAACGGACAGAAGATTACATTTTTGGATACACCGGGACATGAAGCATTTACCGCTATGCGGATGCGTGGGGCACAGTCTACGGATATCGCTATTTTGGTAGTGGCAGCAGATGACGGAGTAATGCCTCAGACAGTGGAAGCGATTAGCCATGCCAAGGCAGCCGGATTAGAGATTATTGTTGCTGTAAATAAAATTGATAAGCCAAGTGCCAATGTGGATCGGGTAAAACAGGAATTGATTGAACATGAACTGGTAGCGGAGGACTGGGGCGGAACCACGGTATTTGTTCCAGTATCAGCTCATACAAAGGAAGGGATAGAAGACTTGTTGGAGATGATTCTTTTAACGGCTGAAGTAAAGGAGTTAAAGGCAAATCCAAATAGAAAGGCACGAGGACTGGTAATTGAGGCACAATTGGATAAAGGAAGAGGACCGGTTGCAACTGTCTTGGTACAGAAGGGGACACTTCATGTCGGAGATGTGATTGCTGCAGGTTCCTGTCATGGAAAAGTACGTGCAATGATTGACGATAAGGGACGAAGAGTAAGAGAGGCAACTCCATCCACTCCAGTAGAGATCCTTGGATTAAATGATGTTCCAAATGCAGGAGAAATCTTTGTAGCATGTGATTCGGAGAAAGAGGCAAGAAGCTTTGCAGAAACCTTTATCTCTCAGGGTAAGGAGAAATTGCTGGAAGATACAAAGGCAAAGATGTCGTTAGATGATTTGTTTTCTCAGATTAAAGCTGGAAATGTAAAGGAGTTAAATATTATTGTAAAGGCCGATGTACAGGGTTCGGTAGAAGCAATTAAACAGAGTCTGATTAAACTGTCAAATGAAGAAGTAGTAGTAAAAGTAATACACGGCGGTGTTGGTGCGGTAAATGAATCAGATGTCAGCTTGGCTTCTGCTTCCAATGCGATTATTATTGGATTTAATGTAAAACCGGATCCAACGGCAAAGAGTGTGGCGGAAAGAGAAAATGTCGATATTCGTTTGTATCGTGTAATCTATAATGCAATTGAAGATGTAGAAGCAGCGATGAAGGGAATGTTAGATCCTGTCTTTGAAGAGAAAGTAATTGGTCATGCAGAAGTACGGCAGACATTTAAGGCATCTGGAGTCGGTACGATTGCAGGTTCTTATATTTTGGACGGTAAGTTCCAAAGAGGAGCAAAATGCCGGATTACCAGAGAGGGAGAACAGCTCTTTGACGGAGCATTGGCATCTTTAAAGCGGTTTAAGGATGATGTAAAAGAAGTAATGGCAGGATATGAGTGCGGATTGGTATTTGAAAAGTTTAACGATATCAAGGAAGGCGATCAGGTAGAGGCCTATATTATGGAAGAAATAGCGAGATAGGGGAGCATATATGAGAAAAAATAGTATTAAAAATACCCGTATCAATGGGGAAGTTCAAAAAGAGCTAAGCAATATTATTAGAGAAGAAGTAAAAGATCCAAGAATTCATCCGATGACTTCTGTTGTTGCGGCAGAGGTAGCACCTGATTTAAAGCACTGTAAAGTATATATCAGTGTATTAGGAGACGAACAGGAAAAGCAGGATACTATGGCTGGATTAAAGAGTGCAGAAGGGTATATCCGCACACAGCTTGCTAAAACGATTAATTTAAGAAATACGCCGGAGCTGACTTTTATACTGGATCAGTCTATTGAATATGGCGTCAATATGTCTAAATTAATTGATTCTGTAAATAAAGATATTGTGCGGAAGGAGGAAGAGGATGTATGAATTAAAGGATATCCGTACAGTTGCTATTTCTGGTCATATTCGACCGGATGGCGACTGTATTGGCTCCTGCATTGCCATGTATTGGTACATAAAGGAGAAAAACCCTAAGATAGAGCCGCAGATTTATCTGGAAGAGATTCCGCCGGAATTTTCTTATTTGGAGGGAACAGAGAATATTTGTCATCAGGATGACGGACAGACGATCTATGATTTATGGATTGTGTTAGACTGCAGTGATAAGGAACGATTAGGAGAGATGGTAAACGGATTTGATCGGGCAAAGAGAACCCTTTGTATTGATCATCATATCAGCAATACCCGCTATGCGATGGAAAATCTGGTAGTTTCCGATGCTGCTGCCACCTGTGAAATTTTGTTCTATAAGATGGAGTATGACCAAATTTCTCTTCGTGCCGCTACAGCACTTTATACCGGATTGATCCACGATACCGGAGTATTTCAGTATTCCAATACAACGGAAAAGACGATGCTTGCAGCAGGAAAGCTGATTAGCAAGGGAGTGCCGTTTACCAAGATTGTAAATGAAAGTTTTTATCAGAGAACCTATCTGCAGAATCAGATTTTAGGAAGAGCTTTATTAGAGAGTATTCGTTTTTTTGATAAAAAATGTATTGCAGCGGTACTGCGGAAAAAGGAGTTGGACTTCTATGGAGTAGGACCGGCGGATTTAAGCAGTATTGTCAGTCAGCTTGCACTTACAGAGGGAATTGAATGTGCTATCTTTATGTATGAAACGTCACCGCATGTCTTTAAGGTTAGCCTGCGTTCGAAGGAACAGTTAGATGTCAGCGTAATTGCGGCACATTTCGGCGGAGGCGGACATATCCGGGCAGCAGGCTGTACGATGATGGGAAGTGAACATGATGTGATTAACAATATTTCCTCTCAGATTGAAGTACAGATGGAAAGGCTTGAAGCACAGAACAGAAAGAACAGGTGAAACGGCGTGTACCATGGAATCATCAATATTTATAAAGAAAAGGGCTATACTTCTCATGATGTAGTGGCAAAATTAAGGGGAATTCTTCATCAGAAGAAGATAGGGCATACTGGTACACTTGATCCAGATGCAGAAGGCGTTTTGCCGGTCTGCCTAGGAACAGCTACCAAACTCTGTGAGATGCTGACAGAAAAAGAGAAAGTATATGAAGCAGTATTGCTGCTTGGAAAAGAGACCGATACACAAGATATCAGCGGAACCGTGCTCTCAGAGTTTCCGGTAACGGTATCGGAGGAAACTGTAGAGGAAGCGGTACAGAGTTTTTTGGGGGAATACTGGCAGGTTCCGCCGATGTATTCCGCTTTGAAAATCAATGGAAAAAAACTGTATGAATTGGCAAGAGAGGGAAAGACGGTGGAGCGGCAGGCGAGAAAGGTGACGCTCTATGAGATCGCTGTCCTAGATATGCAGCTTCCCCGTGTATGGCTTCGGGTACGCTGTTCGAAGGGAACCTATATTCGGACATTGTGTTCGGATATTGGAGAGAAATTGGGCTGTAAGGGATGTATGGAGCGGCTGACTCGGACACGGGTAAGTGAGTTTTCTATAGAGGATGCATTGCCGCTTGACAGAGTGGAGCAGTTAGAAGCTGATGGAAAGCTGAATACACATATTTTGGCAGTAGATCAAATACTGAAAGCCTATCCCGCCGTTACCGTGCAGAAGGAATTTTGTAAATTGCTTTATAATGGGAATTCATTTGCCTTGGAAGATGAGAAACTGGAGTATTCGGAGCAGAATCTAATACGAGTATACGACTGGAAAGGAAAGTTTACTGCTTTATATTCTTACTGTGCAGGGATCTGTTATCCTGTTAAAATGTTTTTAGAATAAAAAGAGAAAGGGGGCGTTTTTCGTATGGAATTTACAACTGATTTACCACAGTTAAAAATCGAAAAACGTTCTGCCATTACATTAGGAAAATTTGACGGACTGCATCGGGGACATCAGCTTTTGATTACTCAGGTGTTACAAAAGAAAAAGGAAGGCTGTGCGGCAGCAATCTTTACTTTTGATGCCCCTCCAAACCGGCTGCTGAATGGGCAGAGAAGCGGAACGATCTTGACCAATCAGGAACGCCGGGATTTGGCGGAACAGTTTCAGATTGACTGGATGGTACAGTGTCCTTTTACAAAAGAAGTGGCTTGTATGGAGCCGGAAGATTTTATTAAAGATGTTCTGGTAGAGAAGATGAATGTGGCGTGGATTGTGGTAGGAGAAGATTTTCGATTTGGCTATCAGAGAAAAGGTGATATTGAACTGCTTTCTAAATTAGAAGAAAAGTATGGGTATCGAGTTATGGTATTTTCAAAAGAGCAGTACCAGGGCAGAGATATCAGCAGTTCCTATATTCGGGAAACCCTTTCGGCAGGTGAGATGGAATTGACGGAAACTCTTTTAGGCTATCCTTTTTTTCTGGTTGGGAATGTGGTCTATGGCAAACAATTTGGAAGACAAATGGGGATTCCTACAGCAAATCTGCTTCCTGATGAGAAGAAGCTGCTGCCTCCTAACGGAGTTTATGCCTCTCATATCCTGTTAGAAGGAGCGTGGTATAATGGGATGACTAATATTGGAGTACGTCCTACCGTAGAACATACCAACCAGAAAAATGTAGAAACTTATCTGTTTGATTATCAAGGCGATCTGTATGGAAAAGAATTAACCATTCAGCTTTTGCATTATGAAAGACCAGAGTGTCGGTTTGAATCGGCAGAGCTATTAAAACGGCAGCTGAATTTGGATTGTATTACTACAAAAAAGTGGCTGTGTGCTAATTCTGTAAAATAAAAGATGGTATCGTTATTTCCATCATTTTAAAAAGTTACGAAATAATTACAAGAATAATTATTTTGTGACTTTTTTATGTATGCAGGCATCTAAAGGAACGATATCAGCAAAGTTGACAGACGTCCAGTGCGGGGAATAGGGGAGGTAATCTTCTCTATTTTATTTTTGGCAAAATGTGGGAAAAAGTGGGAAAATGTGGAATCATGAAAAAATAATTGGCAAAGAAAAAGAGAAACATGTAAAAAATGAACGAAATGTTAACAAATAAAGGAGTAGTTGACAAATGAAGTCGGAATTGTTATAATGCTATTACGTTAGTTAATAATTATGTAACAAATAGCGAAGGAGTTATGAATATGAACCGAAATATGAGAAAGACGGCAGCAATCTGTGCAGTAGGAACGTTGCTTGCGTTGTCCAATTTTGAATATGTAGCAGCAGATAATATTTCCGGGACAGATGGAGTTGCCGGAATTGCAGTGGTGATGGATCAGTATCAGAATACAAAGGCAAGTAAGGAAAAGACGGAAGGTATTGTCACGACTTCAATTGAAGAAGTGTATGAGCCAATTGGCGGCTATGCAAATCTGGCACTTGCAAATGTATCAGATGTATTAAATATTCGTGAGACACCTGTAGATGGAGCTATTGTCGGAAGACTGCCGGCAGATGCTGCCTGTGATATTATCAGCGAGGAAAATGGCTGGTGCTACATAACATCGGGAGATATTGAGGGGTACGTCAGTTCAGAGTATCTTTTGACAGGAGAAGAGGCATTAAGAAAGGCATATGATTTAGTAGAATTGGTAGCTACGGTAGATGCAGATTCTTTGAATTTAAGAGAAGAACCGAATACAGATTGTTCGATTATTGAGGTGCTTGGAAATTCTCAGAAATTGGACGTGCTAGAAGTAGTAGATGATTGGATTAAGGTAGTGGTAGATAGTACAGAAGGATATGTATCCGCAGAGTATGTTACAGTATCAGAGGAGCTGCAGACGGCTCGGACTTTGGCTCAGTTAATGTATGGGGCAGAGGTTTCGGATCTTCGGGTAGAAATTTGTGAGTTTGCAAAGCAGTTTGTCGGAAATCCTTATGTGTACGGCGGAAATAGTCTGACTCATGGAACGGATTGTTCTGGGTTTACAAATTTAATCTATGCTAATTTTGGAATTTCTATTCCACGTACTGCTACAACACAGTATAATTTTGGAACGAAAATTAGTACTTCGGAGTTAAGACCGGGGGATTTGATTATATATGGAGAATATCAGATTGAGCATGTGGCACTTTACTTAGGAGATGGACAGATTGTTC
>CAJUEI010000127.1 GCA_910585255.1 uncultured Lachnospiraceae bacterium | reverse complement strand
GTGCTGCGGGCTAAACACACCCCTTTTTTGCCATCAGAAGATGGCAAAAATCCTAGTAAATCGACAGAAGTATAAGACGTTCTAACTTTCCTCCGAAGTCACAGCGACAAGGGATAGCTTCCCCACTCTAGCTGTCTTTTCCCCCTGTACATTTAAGATTGATTCATTTATCCATAAAAGAAAATTTTTCTATACTTCAGAAAAAAATAAAATAACACTAATTTCCTTTTTCATCTTTTCATAATTTCACAACAATCCAACCCTACTCTTTATTTTTTAAACAATTCCTAACAATCCATTCCTACTCTTTATTTTTCAAACTCATTCAAAAACACAAAAGCCCTAAACAATCAAACAATGACAGAAAAAACGCAAAGAGAAAGAAAAAACGTAAATTGTGAGACAACACAGCCAGAGTGCTTCAGAGCACGCTGTGACTTCGGAGGAAAGCTAGAAGCTCTTAGACTTCTGTCGATCTATAGGATTTTTGCCATCTTCTGATGGCAAAAAAGGGGTGTGTTTAGCCCGCAGCACGGGCGAATTGCACCCCGGTCCGTCCGGTCGGATACACTTACATTCAGAAGTCTTAGAGCTTCTTCTTTCCAGAGAGCGGAACAGCGGGAACTGAACCACTCTGGCGTCCCCTTCGTTATTCGTTTATTTTTCATTGTATTTTTTTCTTTTACCACTTATAATAGACAAGGACCCCACCAAACTCTGCTTATTATGAATGAAAGGATTTTATTTATGAATAAAAAAGATGTATTGGAATTAAAAAAACGTTTTACCAAAAATGGCTGCAGCTTTACAAAGTTATGTGGCTGCTATGTAGATTCTGAAAAAAATATCGTTCTGCGTTTATCAGAAACCTTCCTTAATTTAAAAGAAGACGAATTTTACAAATACCTTGAAATTGCCAAAAAAACGCTTTCCGGTTCTCTAGGCAACCAGCTTTTAGAGCTTCACTTCCCAATGGAGCAGGAATTTTCCGGCGGCAGACAGCAGTTTCTAATGGGGGTAAAAGAAAGTCAATTAAAGAATGATGACCTATTAGAACGACTCTATGAACAAATTGTGGAACACTATGATTTTGTAGGAAATTATTTAATTCTTATTTTTTATGATTCTTATGATGTTATGAAAAAGACAACGGATCGACAGAATTTAGAGGAATCGGAAGAGGTATTTTCCTATCTTCTTTGTGCCCTTTGTCCTGTTACTCTTTCTAAACCGGCTCTAGGTTATTATGCAGAGGAAAACCGAATTGGAGCACGTATCCGTGACTGGATCGTTGGTGTCCCGGAGACAGGATTTTTATTTCCTGCCTTTACCGACAGGAGCAGTGATGTCCACTCTGTTTTGTATTATAATAAAAATCCAAAAGAAACACATCATGAATTTATAAAAGGTTTTTTCGGCTGCCAGCCTGTTGCAACTGCTGCCGAACAAAAAGAAACGTTTCAGACTATTTTTCAGGAAACACTTGGGGCAGAAAAGGCAACGGACAATTTGTATTTTTTGGAAATGCAGCAAAATCTAAATCAAATGTTGGAGGAACAATTTCCAGAGGGAGAGGAAACGGAATCGGAGGAGCCTTTTGTTCTGACTCCGGCTTCTGTACAGACAATGTTGGAAGAAATCGGTGTACCGGAGGAATTTTCTAGGCAGATTAAACGTTCTTATACAGAAGAATTTTCTGAGGCACTGCCCAAGGTAGAAGCTTTAATCGATAAAAAGGCACTTACGATTCAGGAGCAGAAACAAAAAGAGTTTGATCTGCAGCAGCAAGTGGACGTTTTAACACAGCAGGTAGAAGAGCAGAAAGTACAGATTGAATCAGTAAAGGCGGAAGCGGCTGCCACATTAGAATCGGAACAGGGACATCTTATTGTAAAGACTACAGAAGAAACCGCCCAAAAGATTATGGCTCAGAGAATTGACGGTCAGAAATATCTGGTGATTCCGATTGCAGAGGATGAAGTTGCTACTATCAATGGAGTGAATACTGTTTTGGAGGTTCCATCACTTTGAGTCAAATCGGATATTCGCAATCCGCTTCGCTACTTGCTCATAACCTCATAGCTGCTATCGCGAGTCCCAACCCACCGCTTTCGCCTTAGCGGCTTAGAAGCGGGAGACTTCCTTGATGAGGTTAAAATGTAAGGTAAATGTGATAATAGTATGGTTGTATAAGACAGATAGATGAGTCAGAAAGAAGAACAAACTTTTCTGACTCACACTGTTTTTATAGTAATATGGTTTGGTATCTGGATTTAGATTTCGGTTTATTTAGAACGTTGGAGTTTAGTCTAATTGATAGATTATTTGGATTTCGTTGGATTGACTGGTAACTTTTGCCTTTGCCCCGCATATTATCGGCATCATTGGGGGCAGATGTCCTAAATCTATATCCATAATGATTGGTACCTGATAATGACTGACGGCACCAAGTACGGCTCTGTCACAGTCTAATCCCATACATTCGGTTCCAAACTGCATCGGACGTCCGATTAAAAAGCCTTTTGTATATTGAAACCACCCTGCATGCTCCATCTGCCACATTGCCCTGCGGATAGACATTGCGTTTAAATCACAGGACTCTAAAAACCAGATAATGCCGTCTTCTCTATAGGTCTCTATAAATTCTTTTGTTTTATCGTATTTTGTTCCTAACAAGTTTACCAGACAGTCCATACAGCCTCCCAGTAAACGTCCCTTTATTGTAATAGTTTGATCTGGAACTCGTTTGATTTTTCGTTTTTCTGTAATGTGATACGGGGCTAACGGATGTTCTTCTGATTTTAAGGATTCTTTTTCCCAGCCGTCATATCCCGAACAGCTATTTTTTTCTCCGGTTAGAATGTCAAATGCATCTTCTAGAGACGGATGCCAGGGTTCCATTCCAAATGCTGAGGCACAAGGTCCATAGACAGAAGCCGTATCACAGATAGTAGAAAGCAAGTAGGTAAAATTGGTATTGTCGGAATAGCCCATAAACCACTTGGGATCGGCTTTTTTGATCCGTTCAAAGTCAATATAGTCCAAGTCTTCACACATCAATTCACCGCCGCCGCAGGAGATTAAAATATCACTTCTTTTGCTGCAGTATTCTTCTGTCAGTTCTTCTCCGCATTGCTTCGGAGTACTGCTGATACCGATGCCTTCTCCTTTGTAACAATTTGGTCCTAATGCAGTAGCATAGCCTAGCTGCTTTAATTTCTCTTGGGCGTGCAAAAATGCTGTTCGATAGGGTTCGATATTACAGCCAAAGGATGGTGCCACAAACCCGATTGTACCGTTTTTCTTTAAAAACTTTGGATATCTCATATTTTATCTGTTCTCCTTGTGTTTATTTTTGGGTTAAAAAATAACTCTCTCGAATCATTTTATAAATATCTTGATCGGGTATGGTTCCGTCTAGTATAATGGAATTCCAATGCTGTTTGTTGAGATGATATGCCGGTTTTACTGCCTGATACGCATTTCTCCAAAATTCTCTCCATTCTGGATCACATTTGACATTAATCCATATATAATTGTCTTTTTCAAATATCCATGCAAATACCCGCTGATTTTTTTTATGCCGAATGACACACCAGTTTGGATCGTGAAATGGATAGTCCTCATAGACGTCCTGATAGGTAAGACAGTATGCAATCGCTTCGTTTCGCTCTTTCATTTTCCTATTTCCCTTTTTATTGGATTTTTTGCTTTTTTATTTGTTCTGCAATCTTCCTTGCCTTGTCTGGATAATTGGTTATAATAGCATCTACATCTCTGCAAAGAAAAAACTCCATCTCTTCTTCTGTATTTACTGTCCAGATATGAAGCGGTATTTGTGCAGTGCAATACTCCTCCCATACCGGCTTCATAAAGCGGTGCAGATAAATCGGATGTAAGGCATCGGCTCCTACTCTGCGGCAGTACTCTGCCGGACGATAGAGGACATCACTATATAAAATTCCGGTTTTTATATGGGGTTCTATCTCTTTTACTCTTTTGATGCTGTAGTGATTAAAGGAAGAAAGGATCACTCGGTCAAGCAGCCCCATTTCTTTGGTAAGCTGCAGGACTTTTTCTTCTATCTGAGGATACCAGATCAAACTGGTCTTTAATTCTACATTGATTGTTAGATTGGTTTCTGCCAGAAGCTGGTAAACTTCTTCTAATGTTGGGATAAAGACTTCCCGATAGCCTGGAATAGTACGGTTGACACAGCATTTTTTTAACTCTTCCCATGTAAAATCTTTGACATAGCCCTGCTGACCGCTTACCCGGTCAATAGTTTCATCATGAATGACCACCAGCTGTCCGTCCTTTGTCAGCTGTACATCCAGTTCTACCCCATCTGCTTTTTGTTCTGCTGCTAATGCAAATGCTTCCCGTGTATTTTCCGGTGCATAACCGCTTGCCCCTCTATGTGCCCAGATTTTTGTCATTCCCATTCTCTTTCCTTTCTCAATATTTGTTCTACCGCATAGGCAACGCCATCTTCCTGATTGGATCTTGTTATAAAATCAGCGGCAGATTTTACTTCTGGCTCCGCATTTCCCATTGCTACTCCAATTCCTGCTGCTTTTAACATCGTATAGTCATTTCCGCTGTCTCCAATCGCCATGATTTGTTCTCTATCGATCCCCAGATATTCTCCCAGTTTTAGAAGTGCATTTCCCTTTGTTGCGGTAACATGGGTCAGTTCTAAATTGTGAAAGCCTCCGCAGACACAGGTTAAATCATGTTCTTTTTCTGCAAGTGCAAGGATATGGTCTCGATCGATCCAGCCTCCCTGTCCGTCCGACTTGAAATTTAATGTAAATTTATGAACATCTAAACGATTTTCTTCTATATAGCGGGAAAGAGAAGGTACTCCTATTCTGGAGTTTCTCATAAATTCTTTTAATACATCTGGAATAGCAAGATTCTGAATATAGCCCATATCTGCTTCTGTGCGGTAAGCATATCCTTTGATAAATGCATCTACTAAAATATCATATTGCATCAATTTCTCTGCAATTCGCAGTGCAAAGTCATATGGCATTGCATCCTCATAAAGATAACGGTCTTCTGCTTTATCATAGACAGCCGCTCCGTTTGTTGTTAAAAAATAGCGAACTCCTTCTAAGTCTATTACCTCTTTGGGAATTCCATAATAGTGCCTGCCTGTTGAAGGAACAATCAAAATTCCCTCCCGCTCTGCCTGAATTAAAATTTCTTTTGTATAATTTGATATTTTCTTTTCCTGATTTAGCAAAGTCCCGTCTAAATCTACTGCAACCAGACGAATATCTGCTTTTTTTATCCTAGAAATATCTGTTGTTAAATTCTGTTGTATCAAGATTTGCTCCTTTTTATTCGTGTCAAATCGGATATTCGCAATCCGCTTCGCTACTTGCTCATAACCTCATAGCTGCTATCGCAGCTTTCCAGTGGGAGTCTGCACTCCCACTGAAACAAGAAAGTCCCAACCCATCACTTTCGCCTTGGCGGCTTAGAAGCGGGGACTTCCTTGATGAGGTTAAATTATTCTGCCGTTAATGTATATTCCATCATTTCATAAATTAGCCTGCTGCCTTCCTGAATTTCTTCTGGAAGCAAGGCTCGTGCTACACACTTTAGTTCTTCTGTCGGTTCTTCGATCCATTCTAAATAAGCATAGTCCCCGTCTAATCGCTTTACAAGATATTCTCTTTTTTCAAACATTATGGTTCCTCTCTCTTTTTTCTTTAATTATATTTAATTATAATAAAGGGCATTTGAACTCTACATATGAAGATCAAATTCTGGCATAATAAATTGATATTCTGCTTTTCTTACCTCGTCCTCTAACTCTTTGTGATACGGATGATTCTGCTTTCCCTTTTTCTTATCTTCTGTTTTCTGCGGAAGTTTTTGGTAGGCACTGCTCTTTTTAAATTCCTGCAGTGCATCCTGATATGCACTTAATACCTCTTCTTTATAAGGATCCTTCTCACTTACCATTCCTACTGCAAGTGCATAGATATCCTGTACTTCTTCTTTTGATGAAGCATGTTCTAATCTATCCTCTAAGCTCTCCCGCATCACCTGTATTCTTTTAATTGCCGGATATTTTTCTGGATAATAACGCTGTATAAAGCTCATTTCTTCTGCGGTCAGCTTTTTTCCGTTTTTTAATTTTTGTTCAATCTTTCTTAACCGCTTTTCCTTTTCCTCTTCACTCATTCCCTCTTTTTTATTGGAACTAAAGACTGTGCCAATCTGCATTTTTAACTGCTGCTGCACTTTTTTTCTTCCCGCTTCTAACATCTTTTCCCTTCTTTCTGCTTTTTCATTTTTTATAATCTTTACGACAGTAAGCCTATAGTTATAATTTCGGCTATTTTATAAAATCATACACCTCTCTTTTAAAAAAATATAGATCTTATAAAATATCGCTATTTTATAAAATCTATATCAAATAAATATTAAAGCTTTTCTGATTATCCGCCGAATATCTAATTTTTTAATTTATAATAAAATTTTCTAAATGATTGTTGTTAATTTTTCTTTTTCCGTTATTTTTTACGCCATCTCTCAATATTGTAAATCTTTGAACACACTGCATCCAATTCTATTCCCTCTTCTTCTATTTGTCTTCTGTATAACTCAATCTTTTCTTCCTGTCCCTGGAGTTCTGGTGAAACCAAACAAACTTGATATCCTAATTGTTTCATTTCCAAATAATCTGCTTTTGTAAGCGGCAATTTAGTAAAACAATCCACCCAAATCCAATTTACCTGTCCTGCCATCCTTCGAATCGTATCCATTCCTTCCCACTCCGAGTAACGCAGTGCCATTCTCTTTTCTCCCAAATCAGCAAGCAATCTTATCATTGGAAATGAAGAATCTAAAAAAAAGTAATCTTCTATCTGATACCGTTCTAACAGCTCTCTTGCCTTTAATTCAATCCGTTCACTTTTCACATTTACAATCATAATTCCGTGCCGATAAACTTTTAGATACTCCTCAAAATCCTCTCCTTTTTGAAAAGGATGATGCTGAATATAAATTCTTCCGTCCCAATGATCCCGAATATCTAATTCTACTCCATATTTAGCCGGAACCATTTCTAAGTCTTCTTTGGTATTAACTCTATGACAAATCCACTTCATTAACAAATTCCTCCCCTTTTTAATTTCACACTAAAAGCAATTGTTCTTTTAATAAATTTCCACTTTGCCTTCCATCCTGTATTCCACTTTGATTCGCCATGGATTCGTTCTGGAAACTGTACAGGAAACCGCAAAATCTTCATTCCTCGCTTTTTCGCCATATATAAGGTATATAAATCCAAAGAAAAATCATAAGGTGGTTCTTTCCAGCTCTGATAAAATTGTTTTGGAAACAGATTGGGCTGTGCATTAATATCAAATAATCGTTCTTTTAGATAAATTGTTTCCCAGACACTCATTCCATAAGTAAACAGCAGATCAAAACAGCTTCTTCCCTTTCGATTTCCTTTTACATAAACAGGATTTTTCTCTTTTTCTGCCAATCGAAATCCTCTTAATACATCAGCAGGATCTGTTTGTAAATCTGCATGTGTCCATCCGATATATTCTCCTTTGCAAGTTTGCAGCCCCTGTAAAATTCCATAACCATAGCCCTGATTTTTTTCTACCAAAATACTCCGTGCAAAGTAATACTTTGGCAGACACTCTTTTAAAACCTGTTTTGTCTGATCTGTCGAACCATTATTCACTAATACTACCTCTATCTCTTCTCCTTCTATCACACTGGCAAACCGTTCCAATAAAATCGGAATATTTTCTGCTTCATTATAGCAAGGTATCACAATTGAAAATTTCATTCTCCCTTCCTCCAAAATACAAAAAACTTTTGTCCTACAAAATTCAAAACGGTACTTACTCCAGTTGCCCCCAAAAATGCAATCTCCTCTTTTCCTATCCAAAACCATAGCATCTGATGAACTGCAGCATTTACTCCGGCACTAATACTATATAAAAGCAGATACTTTCCTACTTCTTCCTTTACAAATCCCCGGCTTTCGAATGTCCAGCATTTATTTATGATAAAACCTACTACAGCACCACAAAAAAAAGAAAGTAATTTTGCTCCTGCTGCAGCTATTCCTATCCTTAAAAATACCTGATACAGCAGATAATCTACTAATACTGCACTTCCTCCGCCTATTAGAAAACGAAAACATTCTTTTCGTTTAATCGATAAAACCCTCTGTTTTAAAAATGCCATCTTCTATCTTCCTCCTCAATTCTGAAAAATTCTGAATAACCGGATACTCTTTCGTCTGTTTTTCTGTTTCTCCTCTTTTATACCATATAGACCAAATTCCTGCTTTTTTTGCTCCTTCTATATCACGGCTAAAATTATCTCCTACTAAAAATACTTCGTTCCGATCCAATCCCATTTTTTCTAAACAGAGGCGAAAAATTTCCGGGTGAGGTTTTTCTACACCGGCTTCTTCACTGGTTACGATACAATCTATCCAACGTTCCAGCCCCAATATTCGAATTTTCTGCAGTTGAACGCCCGCTGTTAAATCCGTACAAATTCCAATTTTCCATCCCATTCCTTTTACCAAATTCAACAGTTCCTCTGCTCCCTCTCGCAATCTCATCCGATCAAAAATAAACTTCCAGTAAATCTGTTCCAATTCGAAAGCTGCCGACAAAGGGATATATCCCAATTCTTCCAATGCCTTTTGATAATATAAAATTCGGCTGTGCCCTGCCGCTACCGTTAATAGCTGTCTTTTTACTTTCTCTTTTCCAATTTGAACTGCTCTTTGAAAAGCACTTTTTTCTATTTTAAGAATTCTCTCTGCATACTGTTCCGCCGCTTCTCTTGCTCCCGGTTCTAAAGAAGAATATTCATATAAAGTATCATCCAAATCCAACACAATTCCCCGAATCATTCTAATTCCTCCTGCATAATTTTACTGATTAAAGTTAGAACAAACAAAGCTAAAATTCCTTCCATTTCTGTTAGACCCGTTAATTTTTGTTTTGTTACCTCATCTAACTGAGGAATTACCTGTTCCGCAATCTCCTCAAATGGAATCTCTTTGCCTTTTAACATTTCTCCGTCAAATTCTACTACTTGATGCTCTAAATCTCTGCTAAAATCATAATCCGCAGTAATCTCCCATCTCTCTAATTCCAATAATAAAGGCTCTAAATCCACTGCCGCACTTAAAAAAAGCCGCAGACTAAGAATCGCCTCATAAGATATAGGAGGAAACGCTGAAAAATCCGTTAAATGTTTATCGAAGTATTGAATTCTTATATCTGCATATTTTTTCTGTGGATAAATATAATGCCTTGCATCCGGCATCCGCTTTTCAATCTGTTCTACTATTGCCTCTTTTTCATATCCACGAGAAGCCATATCTCTTCTTATCTTCCAATAACGCCGCAAGTGTTCCTCTACTTCCATATAAATTTTTAAATCCAAATTTCTTCTCATCTGTGGAAGATATAGCGAATGAAGTCCGCAAATTAAAATATATTTTCTGGGATAAATTCGATGTGCACTAGAAAATGTTCCCGTAATATGATCATATTCCACTCGGCTGGTCGCCGCTCCGCTCCGTAACCGTTGTATATCTTTTGCCTGCCGATATAAATAATTGGCTTTCGGATTAAGATGAGTATAAAATTCCCATATTTTTTCCCCACGTTCCCACCGATGATCTCCGTCTCCTTCAATAAAAAGGATATTCTGCCTCCCCAATGCCCGTTCTAAAATATGAAGAAATGTACTTTTTCCGCTTCCGCTGTCCCCGGAAATTCCAATTGTAAACGGAGTATTTTTTCGTTTATAAAAAGAATTACTTGCTACTCCAAACTGGTACATCTGCCAAATCATATAAAACAGCATACCGCTTAATAAGGTAAACAGCATATTTTTATAAGTGGGATGATTCCATTTAAGAAAAGAAAGATCTTTTCCTAAAAAATAGAGATCTACGTATTCTGTACGATGAAAACAAATAAAGTAAATTAAATATAAAAAATTAAAAACCGCATAAAGCCAAACATTAGAATATCGATTTTTACTGTTTACAATAAAAAATAAAACCAAAAAAGGGACAATCCAGATATACCACCCTGGCATAGGAGGACATAACGAAAGAAAAACCGCGAATATCATTCCGCAAAAACTCATCAATAGATCGTGATTCATCCTTCCTATTGTAAAAGCAATTAAATAAATCAATAAAATCGCTAAAATAGGGAGATAAAGAGAAACCGATCCAAATGAAACCTGCACCTCTTTTACTACAGCTTGTTCCGTATTCCTTAAAACACTAAAAAGAAATCCCTCTGACCAAAAAGGTGCTACTATCACTCCCCATTCCACTCCTACTATTCCGGTATATTGCATCACTTTCCACAGATTCCCTCTCCGAAATAAATATAGCAAAATCAATGGAAAAACAGCTATTACATGAAACTTTGACAATAACGCCATCCCATAAAAAACAGCAGAAAGCAGCTCTTTTTTATTCTCTCGTCCGTCTTTTAAATAATAAAAAGAAACCAAAAGCAACGCGGTAGGAATCACATCTAACTGTCCATGCATATATGTACTATAAAGAAGAATAGGAGAAGCATAATATAATA
>CAJUEI010000126.1 GCA_910585255.1 uncultured Lachnospiraceae bacterium | reverse complement strand
AAATCCTAGTGGATCGACAGAGGCATAAGACTTTCTAACTTTCCTCCGAAGTCACGTCAGCAAGGAATGGTTTCCCCACTCTAGCTGGTTTATCCTGTCTGTAGATTTAGTTTGTGTTTTCTGCTGATGTGTGTTTGTTTTTAGAAGAATGAAAAAGTGTGGGGAGGGGGATCAGAAAGGGGATAGTGTTTTTGTGTTGGCGGGGAGTGTTATTATTTCTTAATAGAAAGGAAAGAATAGGTATGGATCAGAGGCAGTTGGAAGAAATAGAGAAGGTGTCGGAGAAGCTTGTTTTGACGGGAAAACAGAGTGATTTGATGAGAAAATATATGGAAGAGCTTGTTTTAACAGAGGAGGAGAGTCAGCTTGTTTTTAAATATTTGATAGGGGAGGCGGGGGATGAGGTGTTTGCAGAACTTCCGGTTCAGGATTTGTCGAAGTCTTCGATTCAGGGGAGTGGTGCAGAGATTTTTCGAGTTCTTCCTTTGGAAACTGCAGGGAAAGTGTTTCAGGTTTTATATGCGGTTGGGGGAAGCAGCTGCAGTGGAATGTTTTCTTTGGAGGAATTGATGAAGTGGAAAGGGAAGAAGGGAGTTTGGATAGAGGCGAATCAAATTGCGGCATTTGCGGCGGATTATGTGGTTAGAGAATATCGTCATTATTTGTGCTATAGTTTGTGCCGGCTGAATGTAAGAGAGTGGATAGAGTCTGTGCTTGAAGTGATAGGGGGAGAGAGCGGAGCGGTATTAAAGGCATTGGAGGAATACCGAGGAGGGGTTGGCGGACGGATATTTCTTTGGACGATTTATTTTTTAATGAAATATCCAGAGGCGGAACTTGGAAAAGAAACGGTACTTTCAAAAGGAGATCGGGAGTATTTGACATGGTATGAAAATTGTGTATTTGTTTATTTAAAAGAGGTGTTGGAACGGAAGAGAAAAAGGACAATAGAGAAAGAAGCATGGGACAGGATAGAGACGGCATTTCGAAGTCCTAATCTTTCAAAAGAGTTTATAAAGTCTTTGGGGAAGATGGAGACAGACGATTTTTTTAGTTGGAATAGTGCACTTGTTTTTGTGAATTGTGCTTTGTCGGATTGTTTTAGAAATATTGTGGCTTTTTGGCTTGAGGAAGAAAGATGGAATGGCGATTGGGAGAATAGCTGGCGTTGGGACGGAAATTGGGCGTTGCTGGAAATGCTGGACTTTAGAAGGGATTTGGAGTTAAGAGGGGGATTTTTTGTTGAGTGGTTTGGAGTTGAGATAAAACAGTATCTTGCTTTGGCGGCAAAATCAGTAGTGGATTCTTATAGGGAAAATTATGTGGTGAAAAAGAAGGATTCTGTAGTGAAGGGGTGGAGAAATACTCTTTCTGTATTGTTTCAGCAATATCCCGAGGTGTTTTCTCAGTATTGTGAAGAATTTTTTACTCAAAAACCTGGAAGAACGGCATGGGAAAAGAGGAAGATCTGGCAGGGGGTTCTTTTGTTATATGAGGTTATGGAAGAACAGGATTTAAAATTTTTTAGGGGGTATCTGCAGAAGGTACAGTCTATTCAAAAAGAACAAATGATTGTTTGGATTACAGAAGGACAAAAGGATGAAGAAGTGAAAGAGGGGATTCGAAGGTACCTAGAAGAAGAGGCTGGATTGGAGGAGGTATTTTTTATTCGGGATCGGCTGGAGTTTTGCGGTATGGCTGCGTTTGTAATAGTCTATATGCTGGAGAGTTATCACAGATTTTATGAGGATTCAATCTTTTGTCATCGATATTTGATTTATGCTGTGCTGTGTCAGAAGTATCAGGAATTGGATTTCTTTTGGAAGGATTTAGGAGAACGAGTTACACGGACATTTCAAATGCTGGAGTTGGAAGGATTTGATTTGGATTTTCAGATAAACATGATGCTGCAGTGGAGAGAGGAGCAGGAGAAAGAGAAAAGGCAGGCGTTTGAATCGGCAGTGAAGCCGGTTTTTTTGGAGTATTTAAAGGCTAAGAGGGAGGAGACCATTACTGGGTTTTTGAATACGGATATTTATGGAAGATATTTTCTGCTGCTGCTTTTGGAGCAGTTGTTTTTTGAAAATAGAGAAGAGGCAGAAAGAAACAAAGAGGTGCTTTTTGGACTTGCACAGGATATGGCAGGACTGGTTAAGGATAAGTTAGTGGAACTTTTCAGTCAGAGGAGGGAGTGGAAGGAAGAGATAAAGGGACTTCTTTTATCAAAGCGGGTAACAGAGCGAGAAGTAGCGGTGCGGGTGCTGGAAGCTTGGGGAGAAGAAGAGGAACTGAAACTTGCTTTGGAGAAAGAAAAGAATAAAAAATTAAAGGCACTTTTGGAAGGAATATTGTGCTTAAAGGATCAGGAGTTAGAAGGAATAGATGGGGAAGACGGTTTAGAAACGGTTTCTCTGCAAAATATAGTACAGCAATTACATAAAAAGGATAAAAAACAATCGCTTCAGTGGGCTTATCAGACCCCGTTTTCTGTGGTAAAGAGAAAAGATGGAGAGCTGGCATCGGAGCGGTATCTGCAGGCAATCTTTTTGGCGTATTCTTTTATGGAAAGCTGTGGGGTAAGTGAGGAAGCAAGGGTTCTTGCAGCCGAATTGGAAGCGGATTCGTTTGCTGTCTATGTGTGTGAGTTGTTTGAAAAATGGCTGCAAAGTGGTGCAGAGGCAAAGAAAAAGTGGGTGCTTTTTGTAATGGCAGTTTATGGGGGAAGCGGTGTAGAGGAGAGGTATTCGAGTCTGATTCAGGAGTGGATAAAGCAGGGAAGGGGAGCACTTGCTTCTGAGGCAGTAAAGGCGTTAGCACTGCACCCAAGTTCACAGGCTCTTTTTCTTGTAGATGATATTGCAAGAAAGGTAAAACATAAGCAGGTAAAGGCAGCGGCTTTTTGGGCACTGAATATGGCGGCTTTGCAGCTTGGAATTACAAAGGAGGAATTGGCGGATCGGATTGTGCCGAATTTAGGGTTTCAGTCAGATGGAAAGCGGATTTTTGATTATGGTGGGAGGAAGTTTACGGTTTTTCTTTCGATTGGATTTGAATTGGAAGTGATGGAGGAAAGTGGAAGGAAGTTAAAGAGTCTGCCGGCTCCTGGAAAGAGGGATGATTCGGAAAAGGCAGCGGCGGCTTATGAGGAGTGGAAACAGGTAAAGAAGCAGATAAAGACGGCGGTAAACAGTCAGAAACTGCGGCTGGAGCAGGTGTTTTTGTCAGGACGGAAATGGGAGATTGCTGCGTGGAGGAAGTTGTTTTTGGAGAATCCTTTGATGGTGTCTTTTGCAGTGGAATTGATCTGGGGGGTTTATCAGGAGGGAAGATTGGTGCAGAGTTTTCGGTATATGGGGGACGGAACATTTGCCACAGGGGAGGAAGAGGAGTTTGTTCTTCCAGAGACAGGAAAGATTGGACTGGTGCATCCGATTGAATTACCAAAGGAGGAAAAGACCATATGGAGAGAACAGATGGAGGATTATGAGATTGTACAGCCAATAGAGCAGTTAGACCGTGTGATTTTTGAATTGTCGGAGGAAGAGGAACAACTCAATAGTTTGGAGCGGTTTGGAGGATTTTGTATGGGGGATATGCAGCTAAGCAGGAAGATTCTTTCACTGGGCTGGGAGCGTGGAACGATATGGGATGCAGGGTCAATCTTTTGTTATAATCGGGAGGATTTGGAAGTGGGATGGGGAGTGGAACTTTATTTTTCTGGAGGATATGTCGGATGGGATTCGGGAGAAGAAGTGACTTTGTATGATGCCCGGTTTTATCGGATTGGAGAAAATAGAGAGGATGAGTATGGATATGGAAAGGTAGGGATTGGAAAGGGAGCGTTTCTTACAGAGGTACCAAGACAGTATTTTAGTGAGATTGTAAGACAGCTTTCTTTGGTTACAGCTTCTTGTGGGGAACGGGAGGAGAATTGGAGAGAGAAGCGGAAGGGGGTTTAGGAAAAATGGTGGAAAAAGAATAGAATAAATATAGCTTATTGTTGTTTTTTGTAACATAAATTTTAGCCTATCAGGGAAGTTTCTTGACGATAATAGGATCTGATTTCTTAGAAAATATAGAAGAAAAATAGCAGGAAATCTAGAAAAATAAAAAAAAATTTAGATTTCTATAAGAGTGACAAGATACGTCATAACGCATTGCTATAATACAAATAATAACAAAAGAAAGGGAAATCAGGAGATTGATTATGAATCAGAGAGGAAGAGGAAACAGCAATAGGCGAGTATTGAATATCTATTTAAGGCTGGCAGAGGGGAAAATGATTTTTATTAAGGAAGAAGTACTGCGTTTTGATGTAAGCAATCGTACAATTAAACGGGATATTGCGGAAATTCGAGCAGCTCTTTCGAATCGGTATGTTAAGACAACACTGTTGTATAATAAGAAGAAAAACGGATACTATCTGACCGAAACGATGACAAATATGATACAAGATAAAGATGTTTTGGTGATCTGTAAGATGATATTGGAGAGCAGAATATTTGCAAAGAAAAAAATAGAAGAGATTTTGGACAATCTGTTAAAAAGCTGTCTTGCAAAAGAAGATCAAAAGTTGATACAAGAATTAATTGCAAATGAAAAGCTTTATTATACAGAACGAACGTATCGGAAAGAAGTGAGTGAAAATGTATTTGATTTGGCTGTCGCTATAAAAAGACAGAAACTATTGCTGCTTACTTATCAAAGGACAAATACAAAAAAAGCAGCAACTTATATGGTAGAGCCGATGGCAATTCAGATTTTTAATAATTATTTTTATTTGGCGGCTTATCTTGTGGAATGTGATAAAGAAAAAGAGGATATTCGTTTAAAAGAGGATTATCCTGTTTTGTATCGTGCAGATCAGATTGAATATATTCAGGTTTTGGAATATCATGATAGGCTTTCTTATGTGAAACGTTTCCAGGATGAGGAATTTCGAAAGAGGGTTTTGTTTGCACAGAGCGGACCGTTGACACGGATTCAGCTGCGTTATACGGGAAATCAGATTGATATGATAAGGGATAAGCTGCCTGCTGCGGAAATAAAAGAAAACGGAGAAAATGAGTATATTATTGATGCAGAAGTGTTTGGAGATGGAATTTTAACTTGGATTTTGAGTCAGGGAGAAGATATGGAATTGATAAAGCCGTTAAATCTTCGGGATCGGTTAAAAGAAATGCTCAAACGGATGCTGAAAAAATATGAAAATTAGAGGATAACAGATGAAGGGAAGCAGAAAAATTTCTTTTATTGTAAGGATTGATTATGATAAAAGTATGGAGGAGATAAAAAACAGAAGAAGTGGATTTTTAATAGAGATAGCAGATAAATTATTAAAGGTAGCGGCACCTTTGCGGGGGAAGATGGTAATTACTTTTTTAAAGTTAGAAAAGGGTAAACTATTAGCCGGATTAAATGAATACCTGCAGATATATGAGTTAGGACAGGTTAGAGATCTTACGATGGAGGATATTGTGAATCGAAGCATTTTATTTCAGTTAGAGGATGTACAGATTAATTATCAGGAATTAAGTGAGTGGGATATTATTTCTAATAGTGTGCTTAAAAAAGTGATACAGAATATGAAGTATGGCTGGGTGGAGGAACGTGTGATTTCCTTATTAAACAGTAAGATGATTAATAAAAAAATATTGGGAGAGATTTCACCGAAAGCTTCGGATGTTCTTTGGGAGAAATGGGGGGTTTGTGCTTCTATTATTAGTTTTACAGTAGGGTAATTTAAAAAATCAAGAGAACAGAAAAAAGATGTTGGAGATAGATTTGGATATTCTGTGGATATTCAAATCTATTTTTTTGAAAATTTTTAGAAAACAGGAGAAAAAATTGAAAATTTTAACTAGAGTGACAGGGTATGTCATGGCGTGTTGCTATAATAGAAAAATAGGAGAACCTGTTTGAATAAAAAAGCAAGGAGAAGCGGATATGGAGAAAAAGCGAAAACAATGGATGAAACTGGCAGTGATAGGGCTTGTGTTGGGGTTGTGCGGATGCGGAAGCGGGCAGGAAGAGAGAACATTAAAGGAAATTGCGGTTGAACCCTCTAGTTCTGCTGCGGAAACTTCTGCTGCAGAAACGTTCCGTGTTCAAGAGGAAAGCAGTTTTGAGGCTGTCCAAAAGATAACAGAACAAGAGGAAACTACAAAAGAGGAAACATTAGAAACAATAGAGAAAGAGAGTTTATCGGAGTTAGAAGAAAAATGGAATACATATTGGGCAGATGGAGAGTTTACTTTTGAAGAAACAGCAGATATTTTGCGGGAGGCAGGATATTGGGAAGAGGACGGATTTTATAAAGATTCGTATGGACATCTTGTGGATTTGGGATTGACATATGATTTTATTCAGCAGGGTTCTGTTTTTCAAAAGCAGGAGGACGGAAGTTTTGTCTTGGTATCTGCTTTAGAAGATTCATTTGGGGATGTAGATTCAAGTGAGATAGATGCACTGATTCGCAGTTATGGTTATGAGATTGAATATAATAATGATGAGCCTTATGTCTATGACGGAAAAGGAAATTCTTATTCTTATAAGGAGCTGGCAGCTTTTTTGCTTGAGGGAGAAACGATTCCTTATGCACCGCAGAAAGAAATAACTGCAGTTAGTGAGTATGTGGAATATTTAAAAGGAGATTGGGTTTCAGAGGGAGGAAGTCAGATCCAAATAAGAGAAGATAACGGAAAAGTATTTTTGGATTGTGATCGTTCCAGAGCAGACGGCAGTAAGATTGTTGTAGTATGTGCTGAATTGGAAGTTCATGCAGATGGTTCCTTTATTGGATATTATGCAGATGATCCTTGGAGAAACAGCGGAACCGTATATGGAAAATATATAGAAGAAACCGGGCAGTTGGATTTAACCATAACGGTAGATGTAGACGGCGGTTATGGATGGTCGAATCAGATGGACGAGTTTTGTTTCAGAAAATATGAGATGTCTTTTGAGGACTTTGTAAGCGTAGCAGCAGCGGCATTTGAAGAGGGGTATACTTGGTATAATGATAGTGGAGAGAATATTGATATTTGGGGGAATGGTACTTATTATTATATTGATATGTATTATATTGAAAACGGGGCTTTTACAGCATATGAGCTGGATACCAGATTATATCAGGATGAATATGGAATTTATTTTAATATCAGTGATAGCTATTGTTATGGAAAAGTATATCTGTGCTTTTGTGCAGATGAAATAGGAAACCTTTATATGTTTACCAAAATGGAAATTCCGGTTTTAGACAACGGATATTATATGCAAAGTAATTATGCTTCGTTTTTTAACAGAAAGCTTTATCAGCTGCAGTAAGAGAAAATAAGAGAAAAAGAACCGGGAAGAGGAGGAGTGAAATATGTTTTGCATAAATTGCGGAAAAGAATTGTCGGATCGTGCAAAGTTCTGTTACTTTTGCGGGACAAAAACAGGAACAGAAACGGATGCAGAGGCAGGAAAGATAAAAACAGAAGAAAAAAGTATACAGAAAACAGAAACGGATCTGCAGTTGGAGGAATGGATTCAAAAGGGAAAGCAGGAACTATTGTATCAGCATTGGGAACAAGCCAATCATTATTTTGAACAGGTGGTAAAGCTTGATTTTGAATGTGCAGAAGCCTATTGGGGATTTGTATTATCTGTTAATCAGTGCAGAAATCAGGAGGAATTTATAGCGAAATATACAAAGGAGGAGGGAGAGATTCAGAGGGAGGATTTGGAAGCGGTCGATCATCAGAAAAATGTGGAAGAGGCAGTGAAAAAGTATGAGGTAAGGGGATTTTTATATGAGGAAAAGATTCGGCAGATTTTTCTGTATGAAAAAGATCTGCACTATTCTTCTGAAGTTTTATTTAGAGAAAAACAATATGAAAGAGTAAAAGAAGTTTTTGAAGAAGATCAATATTTAAAAAGGGTATTTCAGTGTGCAGAAGGAGAATTTTATAGAAATGTGAATCAGGTGCGGCAAAGAATCTTTTTTGTATGGGAAGAGCGGCTAAGTAGAGCAAAGAAGCAGGAAAAGGAACAGCTGAAAGTAATTATGGAGGATTATGATGCTTTTTTAGCTCAGGCAAAAGAAAAGACGGAACAGGAATACCAATGTGCCGTTGAGCAGCAGCTTTCTAGTTATACAGAGGCCTGCCGCTATATGAAAGAGGGACAATATGCAATCGCAATCGCCCGTTTTGAAAAGCTGGGGGATTTTAAAAATAGCAGCTCCTTCTTGCTAGAATGTCAGCAGTATGAACAGAGAAAAAATCCGATGTCGAGGGTAGGAAACGGATTTATTGCAGCAAATGACAGCGATATTATAATAGGGAGTCAAAATCGAAACTATTGGGGAAATGATTATCAGCCCAGAAAGAAATCTCATTCTGGTATTTGGAAAGGGTTGGGAATTGCTGCAGTTATTATTGTAATTATTTTTGGAATTGGATTTTATCAGTTAGAAAAGGAGGGAAGACCCTATGTCAATTTTGTTAAAGAAGGACATCCAAACAGTTATCCTGGAATTACCTATGAAGAGGCATTTCATTCATTCTTTTCTAATCCGCAGTGGTATTATTTTGAAGCAGAGACCGGAGAAGATGTAGTAGAATTTACCGGGAATTGTCTGTATTATGAAAAAGAAGTGGAGGCTACGATTCAGTTTGTATTAGATTATAAAAATGGTACATTTGAGACATATGCATTTGAGTTAAATGATATTCCGCAGAGTAAGCTAGAGATGTGGGCATTGGTAGATAGGATATTTGAAGACTATCAGGATTCATGGAACTGACAGCGGAAAAGAGAGAAATAAGAGTAGAGAATAAAAAAGCCAGCCGTTTGATTGCAAACGGCTGGCTTTTGACATGGTTCAAGAAGTTTAGACAGAAATTTCTATAATAAAACAAAAATTCTTATAAAATTTAGAAAGATAAGAAGAGTGACACAATATGTCATAGTAGGATGCTATAATAAATAGTAAGATTTTTCTGGAAAAAAAGGGAGTTGATGTAAGGGGGAATATATTTGACAGAGAATAGAAAAATGATGATAGGAGGCAGTATATGCAATAGATAGAAAAAGAAAGAGAATAACAAAAATAAAGAAAGGGGATAGAGAAGAAAATGTTGGAAGGAGTAGGAAGGCTGATTGCTGGAATTGTTGTTGTACTGATTTTAGTTCCTATTATTCTATATTTATATAAGAAGTTGTCACACAGTAAAAATGGATAAAGAAAAAAGGAGGAAAAGAGGATGAAAGGAAGGATAGCAGGTTTGTTAGCAGTTTTATTACTTTGTCTGGTTTCTTGCTCGTCAAAAAAAGAAGCTGCTACTGCTACATCAGAGGGTACGAAAGAGATGACATCAGTAGTAGAAAGTAACGGAAATAATCAGGAAAATTATGGAACAAAGGAGAGCATGACACCGGAGACAACGCAGAATATAGCAGAGTCAGGAAATGAATATCAGGCAATACTCTGTGTAGATGAAAAAATGAATTCTGAAATTATGTTGAAAAAGGGGAGAATGATATCGGTTCTTAGTAAGGACGGTTATCAATTTGAAGGATATTATACGGCATGGGATGAGAACTATGTTGCAAAAGATGGTATGGTAATAAAGGAATATAATGGGACGGATATATTAAAACTATATCCCAAGTTTTCACCATTAGAATATGAACTGAGATTTTATCAGAATGGGGAAGAAGTTGCTATTTTAAAGCGTTCTTGCAATTATGAAATGAATTTGATGGATTTTCTTCCAATAGGAGGAGTATTAGGAGAGGAATGTATTATTGGTTTTCAGGATGATAATAGAAAGTTGATTATTGGGGGAGGAATGGAAGAACTCTATTTAAAAGATGCACAGAATATATTGGACAGTGAGACAAGACAGTTAAGGTTAAATTTAATTACAACTCCGATTTATTATGAATATGAAAGATTAGATAGTTATAGGATCAACGACAGCGGTTTTTTTGAACAGGAATTGGATGAAAAAGGGTTTAATTATGAGTTGTGTTCTTTGGAGAAAATTGATATGGCTGCATTAAAAAGTTTTGGTTATCAAAATGTAGAAATTGCGGCGACTTGCTGGATTCGGGAAGAACATTCTGGAAATCAGCATATCCGAATTTATGCAAACGAGACAAACAATAAAAAAGAGGAATATCTTATGGACAGCGGGACAATAGAAAATATTGAAAAAGGAGAAGAAGAAAAATTTACCATGAAGGCAGTCGTTCCGATTGAGAAATTAGAGAGTCAAAAGATTTATATTTATTATAATGCAAGCGGAATGGGAAAGGATGATTGGATTTCTCCTAAGATGCAGATTGCCTTTACTTTTATAAAAGAGTAGAAGTCTGTTTCGGAGAGAATTACTTCTTGTTTTGGTAAGAGTAAGGGATAGGGGGATGGGTTTGAAATTCATACAAGGTGTGGAGAAATTTGCACCTTGTTTTTTTATCAATGGTTATCTTGACAAATTTGTGTATTTAGTCCCCCGCTTCTAAGCCGCCAAGGCGAAAGCGGTGGGTTGGGACTTCCTTGTTTCAGTGGGAGTGCAGATTCCCACTGAAAAGCTGTGATAGCAGCTATGAGGTTATGAGCAAGTAGCGAAGCGG
>CAJUEI010000125.1 GCA_910585255.1 uncultured Lachnospiraceae bacterium | reverse complement strand
CCCCTGCTTCTAAGACGTGAAGGCGAAAGCGGTGGGTTGGGGGACTTCCTTGTGTCAGGTGGGGTGCAAGTCTCATCTGACAAGCTGCGGTAGCAGCATAGGATTATGAGAAAGTAGCGAAGCGGATTCCCAATTTCCTTTGACTACATAAGAAAAGCGGGCATCGATTCTTTTGTTATCGACACCCGCTTTTAAACTGATAGATCCATTGGATTTTACCTCTCTTTTATTCTATTTTTATTACCCTCTATACCTAACTCTTTATCCTGTTCCTGTCTCTTCGCCCCTACCATTCTCATTTTCGTTCTACCCCTATCTACCTTTTCCTCTTCTGCTTATCTCTAACGCCTAATTTGCTTTCTCTATACTCTTTTTTTCTATCTTTTATCTATTCTCATGGATTCTTTCTCTATCCGCTTTCAGCCTTCCGTTTTTGGCTTTTACAGTTATTTGTTTCTCAGCAGTTTATTTTTTCAAGTTTTTCTTTCTACCCCTTATTTATAAAATAAGCAATTTCGATTCTAAGGTAATCTATCTTAACTGGCTTTTGCGTTGTGAGCTGACGCTTTTCATCTTATCTTTTTTACTACTTTTCTACTAAATCCTTTATCTTTTTTATACTTTTATTATTTACTTTCCCATTGGACTATACCTCACATTTCTATATTCTGCTTTTATCTGCTCTCGTTTCTGGTGGTCCATACCTCCTATTCTACAGATTCGGTTCGGGAACTCCGGCAATTTATAAATTCAAAGCGTTACGTTTTTGGTGGAATCTACCTCCTTCTTTCTTAATTTCTTATCTTGTACTTAGTATAATACAACCCATCTATTTTGTCAATACATTTTTTAAAAAAATATCAAAAATTTTTATATTAGGAATTATATTATTGTCTTATCAGTTAATATTTTTAAAATATTTATAATTTTCTAAAAAGTTTAAAAAATAACTACTGTAATCGAAACCAAACACTAAAAAATTCAAAAATAAATATAAATTATAAAAGAACAGCCGAAGGACGGAACAGCTCTGCTGTACCGCCCTCTCCAAATATATCTCCTATAAATCATTTTATCATCAATTTTCCATCTCCCTCAGTCTCACTACCAGCACTTCCTTTGAAAAGGAATACATCGATACCAAAACAATAATAACCGGCACGGCAACCAGCACTCCTATATAAAGAAGCGTAAATACCATAGGAAACTGAAATGCCATATAATATGCCCCCATCTTATAAAGCAAATGACTTAACATATAACCACACAGCGTTCCAACCGACAGCGTAATTCCAACCACCACACATATTAAAAGCAAACTCTCCCCAAAAAGCATCCTCCGCATTTGCCCTTTTCCCATCCCAATAGACTCCAGCATAGCCAATTCCTGCTTTCGAGTAACAATATTGGTAATTAAGGTATTCATCATACTTAAAATACTAAACACCATAATAAAAATAGACAAACCACTAATCATGCCAAATATGCTGCTTGCATTTTGCCCATAAATAATTTTCCGTTCTGCAAGTGTTTCCAGACTGAATTCTGCCCGTTCGGCAATCATTTCCTCAAGATTTATTCCAACTGCTTCCTCTTTATCTGCTTCCGTTGATACCAAAAGACCATTATTGAAACTGTGATAAGAAACCAAATGAAAAACTGCCTGTTCCGGCATTAAAAACCATCCCTCCAGTCCATTCCTATCCAAAGAATACTG
Source organism: uncultured Lachnospiraceae bacterium (assembly GCA_910585255.1). Classification (GTDB taxonomy): domain Bacteria; phylum Bacillota; class Clostridia; order Lachnospirales; family Lachnospiraceae; genus MGBC114844. The sequence continues at coordinate 8,960 of CAJUEI010000125.1, read as the reverse complement.
TTCATTTAAAATCCCTAGTATAGTAACCTCTTTTTCTGCCATTTTCTCCCCATCATAATAATGAAGCAGAATCTTATCGTCCACGGCAAACTTCCACCCAAAAACTTCCTCTACCACGTTATTATCTGCCACAAGAATATAATCCCCGCTTACTAATTTTTCATAATCCGCACTTCCATCTGCAAGATAATTCTCTATCTCTTTTAACTCTTCTTCTGTCAGCAGACAAACAACATCATCATCTCCATATTCATCCCCTTTCGGATAGTCAAAACGAATCCCAAAATTTTTAATTCCCTCTACTTTTATTACCCCATCCAAAGCAGAAATTTCTTCTATCATTTTCTCATCCATTGGAACTTTTTCCTGTAATCCGCTCATCCCATATTCCTCTAATTGAACAGCAGAACTAGGATAATAAATATAAAACTCGGCATCTTTAAAATAGCCCTGTCTTGCAAAATTTTCCCTATCAAAAGAAGAAATATACGTTGCTGCTGTCATAAAAAGAATTCCACCTAAAGATAATGACAACATGGTAATAACTGCTTTCTTTTTATTTTTTGAAAAATTCATCATGCCCAAGCCTAATGGTGTCAATCTGCGGCACAGCTTTTTATTTTTTGCTTTTTTCATTTCGTCCTGCGGCAGATAGCGAAGAGCTTCCATTGGGGAAACTTCTGCTGCCAAACGTGCCGGCTTTCGTACCGAAACCATCGTAATCAGATCAATCACGGCAAATACTAAAACCACTGCCGCAAACGTATTCCATAGAGAAAAACCATCTGGAACCATCAGATATCCTGCAGTCCCTCCTATTATAATTCCAACTGGTGCAGATCGAAGAAATAACATTCTTCCCTCACAGGATACAAATTTTTTCAGCTGTTTTTTTGTCATCCCAATGGTTCGAAGCTGTCCAAACTGATGAATTCTTCCAATTACGGACAAATAAAATACCCCATAGATCACCAGAACACAAGAAAGCAGAATAACCGCTCCTATCAAACTATAAAGCATAACCGAATTAATATCTACAGAAAGAGAATCTAAAAATGTCTTTGAAGGATTTATATTTTTTCTCTCGATTCCTGCGTCTTTTCCAATCAAATACATTTGTTCTTTGCACTCTTTTGCAGACAGACTTTCGGCATGATATAATTTTGCATAGATCTCATATGGCATATCCTTTAACTGACTGCCACTTTCAGCATAGCTCTCTGAAAAAAAGACCAAAAACTGTTTCGCTTTATCACTTCCCTTTAAAATACCTGATACAATAAAATCCTCCTGACTGCCGTCATAAAAAGTAAATGTTACACTGCTTCCAACATTAGGCTCCCGATCCATCTTTTTTAATAGAGCTGCCTGCACCGCAATTTCATTTTCCGCCTCAGGCAATCTGCCGCTTTCTAATTCTCCGACTTGAATATAATCAGACAGTTCACTTACATAATACGGCATTACATCGAATCCGCCCATTTCAGAAAGGATTCCTGTTTTTACCTGTATCTGATATGCAACCCGTTCATCATTCTGCAGTATTGTAATCTGCTTATCAGTAAGATTATAATATCCTACCTGCTGTCTATGAGACAGAGCATTTTTTATCCGCTGATTCTGTCCTGCTGCAAACATAAGAATTCCTGTCAATAAAGCAGAAGCCAAAACAATTGTAATCATTACAAAGAGATTCCGCATACGGCTTGCCTTTAAGCTTTGTTTTGCCATAAGAGAAATCATCTTTTTTGCTGTTTTCTTATCGTTCATTTCTTCTGCCCCCTTATATATGAATCTTTCCGTCCTCAATACGAATTCTTACATCTGCCTTTTCAGCAATCTCTTGATTATGAGTAATCATTACAATCGTTTGACTAAATTTTTTACTTGTCATCTTTAAAAGCTCAATTACCTTATCACTTGTGCAGCTGTCAAGATTTCCGGTTGGTTCATCTGCTAAAATAATAGCCGGCTTCGATATCAACGCACGGGCAATCGCTACTCTCTGCTGCTGACCACCTGAGAGATGACTTGGATAATTGGCAAGTTTCCCGTCTAGTTCAAGAAACTGTATAATTTGATCCAAAAACTTTTTATCCTCCATTTTCCCGTCTAAACGAACAGGCAGAACCATATTTTCATATACAGTAAGATAGGGAATCAGATTATAGTTCTGAAAAATAAAACCGATTCGCTGACGGCGAAATATGGTAAGCTGTTCTTCTGTCATAGTTTCAATATTTTTATTCTCTACCTGCACACTCCCTGAGGTAGGACTGTCCAAACCGCCAAGCATATTTAATAAAGTTGATTTTCCGCTGCCTGATGTACCGATAATCACAACAAATTGCCCGCTTTCCACTGATACATTTACATCATCCAAGGCTTTTACAAGGCTTTCCTCCTTCCCATAATATTTTTTTAGATGGGATGTATTTAATATAGCCATAGCTATTCCTCCTTTATTTCCAGTACGATCTAGTATCTCTATCTTATCCTATCTAAAAAATTCTTCAATGGAAATTGTAAAATCTAATATTCAGAACGTAAAATCTAATCCCCTAAATCCAATCCCAAAATATAAAATTAAAACCTGCTGTCCAAAATAGACAACAGGTTGATTATAATAAAATATAAAATTTACGGTTTACTCTGCTACTTCCAGTGCAATTTTCATCATATCGGTAAAGCTAGTCTGTCTTTCCTCGGCAGCCAGTTCCTCTCCAGTAAATAAATGATCGGAAATCGTACAAATACAAAGTGCCTTTTTCCCAGCTCTGGCAGCATTCATATATAAAGCTGCTGCTTCCATCTCAATTGCAAGTACTCCCATCTTTCTCCACAATTCATTTACTTCTTTAAATTCATTATAAAAGTGATCGGAAGATACCGTGTTTCCAACTACAACCGAAATACCCATTGCTTCTCCAGCCTCTACTGCTTTCCTTAACAACCCAAAATCTGCTATCGGAGCATAAGTGCCCGGAAGCTGGTATTGTACAGCATAATTTGAATCGGTAGAAGCCCCCATTCCAATTACGACATCCCGGAGTTTTACCTTATCACTAATTCCCCCAGCAGAACCAATCCGAATAATCGCTTCTACGTCATATTCATGATAAAGTTCATAACTATAAATTCCAATAGAAGGGATTCCCATTCCGCTTCCCATAACAGATACTTTTTTCCCTTTATAAGTTCCTGTATATCCGAACATATTCCTTACCGTATTAAAGCAAACTGCATCCTCCAAAAATGTTTCTGCAATATACTTTGCACGCAGCGGATCTCCCGGCATTAAAACAGTCTTTGCAATTTCGCCCTTCTTTGCTGTATTATGTGGTGTTGCCATTTTCTGAATTCCTCCTTTTTTATTTTATTAAATTTTAATAACTAATGATATCCTTTTCTATCATTATCTTCTTTTATTTATCCCATACTCTATCTTAAAAAATCATAACCATTCCAAGTCAATTCTGCTCCCGCAATTCTTCTATCTGTTTTTCAGATAATCCTGTTCCAGAAGCAATCATATCTATTGAAAGTCCCATTAAAAGAAACTTTTTAGCAATTGCAACTGCCTCCTCCTGTTTCCCCATATCCTTTCCAAGCATGATTCCCTGTTCTATTCCCTGTTCTATTCCTTGTTCTATTCCTTGTTCTTTTGCTTCATACATCAGCTGATTATAATCCCGAATTGCTTTTTCTCTCGCCTCATATTCTAAACGTTTTTCCCTATCTTGGCTAATTACCTGCAATTGCTGATAGGCATGATTAATATAAGTATTTTTTGCCGCCAACATATCAAATTCCTCCTTTCTTTCAGCATTGATAAATTTAGCCCACAACAATACGTCATTGCCACTCTCTTTTAATTCTTCCGGCAATTTAGGAAGTTCAATTACATGAAATTCCATTTTATCCGTATAAATAATATGGCGTATATCTTCCATAATATGAAAACAGGAATAAAATTCCGGATCCTCCCGAAAAAGTTTAAAATTTAAAATACTAATACTCACACACTTTTTAAATACGGTATAATCCTGTCCCTCTGTAATTTGTTCTGTATACATCTTTGATAGATAAAATAATGAACGTTCTGCCCACACTTTTAACTCTGCAAGCTGAATCTCAATATCAATTTCAGTATTATCATTCATTAAAATTCGAACATCCAAAATACCCTGTTTCTCATCTTCGTGCAATTTTCTAAGATTCGTATTTATAAGATGAGTTTCCTTTATATCTTTTGGATCAAGTTTCAAAACAGCCGATAGAAATCCAACACGAGTCATAGAATCAGCCATAATTTCTTTAAATGCAAAGTCTACCTTAGGTTTCATTAAAAAATCTGACATAAATCTTAAAATCCTCCTCACTTTACCTCTTTCTTTTACATCTAAAATAATCCTTTTATTTCTAAAAGATTTTTAAAATTCCGCTTTTCTATCAAATAACAATTTATAAAATTTTAGGAAAATCCCACAAATTTTCTTGACATTTTTGTACAATTAGGATACAATCTTTATAACTTAATCTCCTTGTTGCATTTGAAAAGCGTTGTAGACTCTGCAGCGCTTTTTCCTTTAAATAATATTTCGAATCCCCTCGCATATCTTTCGTGCAACAATCGGATTATTCATAGTATAAAGATGAATTCCATCGATATCATTTGCCAATAGATCAATCACCTGACTAAGTGCATAGGACATTCCCGCATCAAACAGTGCTGGTTTGTTATCTTCAAACTTTTGAATAATCTTTTGAAACCGCACCGGAAAAGAAGCCCCGCATATCGTTACCATTCTCTTTATCTGAGCGGCATTAATCACCGGCATAATCCCCGGAATAATCGGCACCTCAATTCCTGCAATTCTGCAGTCCTCTACAAAGCGAAAGAAATAGTCATTATCAAAAAATAACTGTGACAACAGTAATTCCGCTCCCGCTTCTACTTTTGTCCTTAAATAACGCATTTCACTTACTCTGTTTTCAGATTCAGGATGACATTCTGGATAGCAGGCACCAGCAATACAAAATTCCTCTTTCTGTTTTAAATAAGAAATTAAATCCGATGCATGCCGAAAATCCTCTTTTTCTTGTATATTAGGATTTTTATCCCCACGAAGTGCAAGAACATTTTGAATCCCTTCCTGAACCAAAACTTTTGAAAAGGAATCAATTTCCGATTGATCATATCCTAAACAAGTCAAATGCACAACCGGTTCTACTTGATATTCATATTTAATTTTTTTTGCCAATTCTATCGTGCGGTTACAATTCGAACTTCCTCCTGCACCAAATGTCACACTAATAAAATCTGGCTTTAATTCACAAAGAACTGCTAATGTTTCATCAATATTTTTTAACTCACTGTCTTTTTTAGGAGGAAATATTTCAAAAGACAAACTTCTCTTTTGTTTTTTATAGATCTCTGAAATTATCATTCTTTTACCATCTTCTTTCCCTTTTCTCAAACACCTATTCTGCTTTCTAAAATCCTAGATAATAAGAACCAATGTTCCGGCTGCAATTAAGGCACACCCAAACAAAGATTTTATTGTAAATGGCTCATGTAATAATACAAAAGCCAAAATCAATGTAATCACTACACTTAGTTTATCGATTGGCACTACTTTCGACACTTCCCCTGTCTGTAATGCTTTATAATAGCACAGCCAAGATGCTCCTGTTGCCAAACCGGACAAAATCAAAAATATCCAGCTTCTTCTGCTGATTTCTGCTATTCCCTTTTGTCCGTTTGTTAAAAATACCATCACCCATGCCATTACCACCACAACCATAGTACGAATTGCCGTTGCCAAATTAGAATTTACACCAGAAATTCCTATCTTTGCAAGTATAGAAGTAAGTGCCGCAAATACTGCCGATAATAATGCAAAGAAAAACCACATAGCATATACTCCTCTTCCCCTAAATCGATACTACTACTATACCATTTCTTCTCAAAAATTGCAATTCTTTCATTTTTTATCAATAAAAATCCAACTAACATAATCCCATATTATTTTAATCTAAGACAAGCTTCCACCATCCCCTCATAAGTAGCCGATTCTGCTTCTATCACACTCTCCACCCCATATTCGTGTAAACAAGCAGTTGTCTTTCCTCCAATACTATAGATCCCCTTACACTTCTTCCACTCCTCTCCTATCTCCGCTATCATCCTCTCTACAGAAGAAGCACAAGTAAACAAAATTCCTTGGTACTCTCTAAAAGGTCTTACTCTTTCAAAGTCCGCCGCTACTCTCTGATTCTCATAGACAACAATTTCCTCCCATTTACATCTCCCCTCTGCTCTCTCTCGAAGATGGGAATCCGTATGTTCCGCTTTCAAATACCATACTCTTTCTTCCCCGGTCAAACACTCCAAAAATTGCTTGGCAAATGCCTCACTGTCATACCGATCCGGAACCAAATCTGCACACAATCCATACGAATGCAAAGCATCTGCTGTCTTCTCTCCAATCACAGCAATCCTGCACGCTGCCAGTCTCCGCACATCCAGCCCACTTTCAAAAAAGTTTCTAAAAAACGCCTCTACCCCATTTTTACTGGTAAAGACCAGCCAATCCACTTTCTCCAGTTCCTCTATTAAGATTTTTCTCTTTCGATATACAATCCTTCCAACTGAAACCTCATCCACCAAGGCTCCCTGCTTCTGCAAAAGTTCCTTTAACCGTGTAGGCTTTTCCCCAATCTTAGGTATCAAATACCGCCTTCCAAACAAAACACGCTCCTCAAAAAAATTCAATCTGTCCCGAAGTGAAACCACATCCCCAACCACAATCACCGCCGGAGAAATCAGCCCCTCCTGTCTTACCTTTTCACCAATATATCTCAAATCTGCTATGCAAGTCTGCTGTTTCTCAGTAGTTGCACAAGAAACTACTGCCGCCCCCGTACTGCCAGGCATCCCTGCCTCCATCAGCCTCTTGGCAATCTCCTCTACCTTACTTAATCCCATCAAAAACACACAGGTTTCCTTTCCTCTTGCCATCGCCTCAAAATCAATATCCGCCAGTTCATCCCTTTTATCATGTGCTGTCACCACATGAAATCCCTGTGCCACTCCGCGATGTGTCACCGGAATCCCTGCATAGGCCAACCCGCCAATTCCCGAAGAAACCCCAGGAACCACCTCAAAAGGCACCCCTTTCTCCCTTAAAAACAAGCCTTCCTCACCGCCACGCCCAAACACATACACATCGCCCCCTTTCAGCCGAACAACCCTGTCATACTCCATACTCTTTTGTACCAAAAGCCGATTGATCTCCTCCTGTTTCATCGTATGATTATGACTTTCCTTTCCCACATAAATCCTTTCACACCCCTCTTTTGCCTCTTCCAATAACTCCGATGAAACAAGTCTGTCATAAATCATACAATCCGCCTCCCGAATCGCCTGCAGTCCCTTTACCGTAATCAGTCCCGGATCTCCCGGACCTCCCCCCACTAAAGAAACCTTCCCCGCCATCTCTTTTCTAACCTGAACAGCCGCCCTCTGCACCAACTCCTCTATATCCTTTCCACTTACCCTAACATAAGCCTGTCTGCTCCCTGACTCATTTCCAAACATAGCCCAAAGCCGATATTTTCCATCTGCCCCTCTCTTACAAACCGCCCCTACAGGAACATGACAATCCCCGCCAATTTCCTGCAAAAATCCCCTCTCTGCTTTTACTTCCCAAACCGTCTCCTCATCCCTCAATGCCTGAAGCATACCAAAAAGCCGCTCCTCCCCCTTCCGAATCTCCAAAGCCAGCACTCCTTGGGCAGGAGCCGAAATCATCTCTTCTGCTTCTAAATACTGTGTAATTCTATCCTGCATCCCCAGCCGATGAAGTCCCGCCGCCGCCAATACAATTCCATCCAGCCCTTCCTCTTCCATCTTTCGAATTCGGCTGTCCACATTTCCTCGAATTCCCACTACCTCCAGATCTGGTCTCAACCTCTTTAGCTGAAATTCTCTCCGCTTACTTCCCGTCCCAATCACTGCCCCTTTCGGTAACTCCCAAATACTCTTCTTTTCCCTCAAAATCAGAACATCTCTGTTGTCCTCCCTTTTCCAAGCATCTGTAAAAATAAGCCCGTCTGCAGGAACAGACGGCATATCCTTCATACTATGTACCCCAATATCCGCCTCTCCCGTCAAAATCTTTTCCTCTATCTCCTTTACAAAAACCCCCTTCTCTCCAATCTGATTCAGCGGTCTGTCCAGCACCAAATCTCCTGTTGTCTTCACCACTAAAATCTCAAATTCATCCTTCGGATATGCTGCTGCCAATCTGCTGCATACAAACTCAGCCTGTATCCGTGCCAATTTCGAACCCCTTGTCGCTATCCTATACTTCATATATACTCCCTCCTAATCTACATTCCAAAAATCTAAATCTGAAAAAGCCGCCGAACAGCTTCCCGCACCTCTTCCTGCTCCTCTTTTGTCCCACTCCGCTTTATCTGCTGTATAGGCTCCCGAAGCATCCGCTGCAAAGAAGCATTTAACACCTTCCGCAACATCTTCTGTTCCCTAGGCTTCAGTTCCATCCGCCGATTCAAATATGCAAAACTATCCTCCACAATCACTTTGCACTGCTGCTGCAGCGACTCAATTGTATCATCCATCCGACTCTGAAACACCCACTCTTCCGTCTCCTCTACCCCCTGCTCAATCAACACCATACTTTCCTCTACCAGTCTTTCCCGCTCCCGCCAATTTTCCTCCACAATCTCCTGCAATGTATCCAAATTGATTAACGTCACTTGTTCCTCTTCTGCAAACGCCATATCCACATCCCGAGGAGCTGCCAAATCTAAAAAACCCATTTTCCGAGCTGGACAAAACTCTTCCCGTCTCACTACCAAATGCGGCGATCGAGTAGCCGAAACCACAATCTCACACTCTGCCATTACCCGATACCGCTCCTCATAAGAAA
>CAJUEI010000124.1 GCA_910585255.1 uncultured Lachnospiraceae bacterium | reverse complement strand
ACCTGACCGACTGTAACGGATTCAAATAAATCCATATTTAAATAATCAACTGTACCATCTGGCAATACCTTTGGTGTACTACTTTTTCCTACCTGAAAAAAGAACTGATAACGACCGTCCTGACCGTCTTTCGGCACTTTTCCTTGTGCTACTGTGGTTGCAGTATAATAGAGCTGATTATCAATCATCTGCTGCAGCATCTGCTGATTGATGCCCTGCTTTACACCATTACTATTCAGCAATAATATTAATTGCTTCACTGTATAAGAAGAGCCTTCCTGAGGCTTTACCAAATCCAGCGTTGCAGTCATCTTGTCATCAGATATATAGACAATCGAATCCGAACGTTCAAAGTTATCAATTACATCCCCTTTTTGCATATCCATTCACATTCCTGCCTTATCATGTTTATCTGCACTACATAGTTCCTTCAGTATCTGTCACAATCACTGAACCCATTATTAATATACTCCTAAATCATGTGCACTGTCAATCGTTTCTGTCAAATCCGAAAAACTTTTTTCTCTCTGTCCCAAAATATAGGAAATTAACTCTCTGCCTTTCCAAGAAGTCCCTCTATCGCATCCACTGCAGTCTGATTTAATTCCTTTGCCTTCTGTGAGTCGATTTCATCCACATCATCTGGATAGCCGCCCAAAATAAAATAAAAGACATAATCTCCATTTCGATACAGTGTCGCACCCTCCACCTTTCCAAGATTCATCGGATATTGAAGTGAATTATTCAGTAAATTATCCTGGTAGGTCTGTAAAAGCTGCTCTACCTCCTCTCCTTTGCCCTCTTTTGCTTTTATTGCCACAAAAGTATCCACATGGGCACTCATCATAGGAGATTCTGCTATAAATTCCTCATAGAGATCAGAAGAAATTCCAAAAAAAGTTTCAAACTGCTCTGCCTCATACGCCATCTGCGGCAGATAATTATCGCCATAGGCATCTTTCACTGCAGTATGAATCTCTTCCAATGTCACTTGAACCTGCGTAGTCTGCTGTGTTGCATCCGGCTGCTTTGTATTTCCGCAAGAGGTACATCCTAACACCATCCCTGCAATGCAAAATGTTGCTATCATCTTTCTCATTGTGATCCTTTCATCCTTTCCTTGTCTTAATCTTAATGTCAAATCGGATATTCGCAATCCGCTTCGCTACTTGCTCATAACCTCATCAAGGAAGTCCCAACCCACCGCTTTCGCCTTGGCGGCTTCGAAGCGGAGGACTTCCTTGATGAGGTTAAATTCCTTTCTCCCATCCACTTTCTTGTATAAGCATCTGCCTTTATAAGAATATCACATTTCTTCCGATTTTTCCATCACTTTTTGTACTCTTAATTCAAACCAAAACACGCTTCCCTGTCCAACCTCACTATTCACTCCATAGTTTGCCTCATGCAGCTTTAAAATATTCTTCACAATAGAAAGTCCGAGTCCGGTGCCCATCACAGCCCTTTTATGAGTTTTATCCACTTTATAATACCGCTCCCATACATAGGGAAGTTCCGTCTTTGCAATTCCGATTCCGCTGTCAATTACCTCTATCCGCACAATTTTTCCAACCTGTATCTGTCTTACCCAGACCATCCGATCTGTCCCCGTATAATTAATCGCATTATTAATCAGATTATAGATTACCTGATTAATCTTATATTCATCGGCTTCCACCAACACATGCTCCTGATACTCAAACTGAATCGTATACCCATCCTGCTCGGTCAATTTCGAAAACCGCTCCAACACCGAGCGGATACTTTCGGTCAGATCATACTCCTTTTGATCCAATGTCAGCACCCCAGCCTGAAGCTTTGACACGTCTAACATATCATTGACTAATGCTGTCAGCCGCTTCGACTCATCAATAACAACCTGCACATTCTCCGGCGTATTCTCCCCAGGCAGATCTCTCATAATTTCCGCATAGGCAATAATCATAGTCAGCGGTGTACGCAAATCATGGGAAATATTGGCAAGTAATTCCCTCTGAAACGTTTCCGTTTTTGCCAATTCCTCTGTAGCATAATTTAACGTATCTGACAATTCCGCAATCTCCCTATAATCTTTTGCCTCAAAAGTAACATCATAATTTGCCTTTGCCAGTTCCTTTGCCGCATGATTCACCCGAATAATCGAACGAGAAATATTCCTTGACAAAATCCAAGCCATCGCCAGCGAAAGCAGCACTAAAATTGCCGAAATATAAGCAAATTGTATCCGCAGGGTATGTACTGTAGCATCTACCGGCGTAATCACAGCAGAAAGAATCAAAACCCGTTCCTCTCCCTGTCTATTTTCAACAATCTTAAACCAAGTCACTGCCTCCTGGATATGCCCTGAAAATATTCCCATTTGATTGTGAAACCCTTCCCGCTCAAACGAGGCAATTTCTCTCCCCCACTCCCTTTCCTTTAGCAAATTAATGTCCTCTCTCTGTTCCGGCTGCTTCTCCATCAGCTCTTTCCAATGATAAAACTCCCTCTTATCCCAGTCCTGCGGAGCCTCACTCTGATAATCCACACGAAACTCTCCATTTTGCTCTTCCGCCAGCCGATACCATTCTGAAAAAAGCCCCTGATTCAGCTTCCCCTCACGATCCGTAAAAGTTACTCCCGTTGCAGCGATCACCTCTCTCTGCTCTCCAACAATTGTTACCTCAATATCATAACCAGCCGCAATATTAGAAACCGTCTCTTCCAAATCCTCCATATCTACTGCCTCTATCAAATGATCCATCGCATACTGCAGCTCTCTCCGCTTAATATTTTTATAAAAAACATCCAGATAAACCGTTTGAAGAAGCCACAAAATCAATAAAAGCAGACTGGTAAAAGCCAAAAAATACAAAAAAACCTTCCACTTAATACTGATTTTCTCACGCCTCAAACCGATATCCCACCCCTCTTAGTGTTACAAGAAACTTTCGATACTCTCCTAAACTGCTCCGAAGCAGCTTAATATGGGTATCCAATGTCCGATCATCTCCAAAATAATCATACCCCCAGACTTCTGTAATCAATTTTTCCCTAGTCAGAGCAATTCCTTTATTTTTCAACAGATAAAACAGCAGATCATATTCCTTTGGCGTCATCGCTGCTTTCTTCCCATCCACCATCACTAACCTTCCGGTAAAATCCACATAAAGCCCCTCTTTTTCAAAAATCTCATGCTTTTTTTCCTGTCCCTTTTCCTTTTCTTTTGGGGCATGCCGATTAATTACCACCTTTACCCGCATCATCAGTTCCCTAGGGGAAAATGGCTTCACTACATAATCGTCAATCCCCAGATCAAACCCATGAATCTTATCATACTCCTCCCCTCTTGCTGAAAGCATAATAACTGGTATATCCTTAAATCGGCGAATCTCTTTACATGCCGAAAAACCATCCAGTTCCGGCATCATCACGTCTAAAATAATCAAATCATACTCATATTCCCGGCATAAATTCACTGCTTCAATACCATCCTTTGCCTCGGTAATGGTATACCCCTCAAATTCTGCATACTTTCTAATAATTGCCCGAATTTTTTCTTCATCATCTACAACTAAAATATGACTCATGACTCTCCTCCTAATTTTAAAATCCATCACTTATTTTTCTCTGATTTTTATTTTATCCATTCTTTGTGATGTCCATGTGATAAAGGAACCGAATATTTCTTGAAAAATCAGTTGTATTTTTCAAAAATATCAGTTAGAATAGAATTATTCAAATATATTTCTCTCATCATAATGTATCTGTCACAGGAGAACAAGTAGTTTTTCACTTTTTTCGAGAGAATAATAACCTATTTGAAAGGAGCAAAACTGAATGAAGCCAAGTGATTTCAAAATTTTAATTGCAGATGATTCTATGCTTGCCAGAAAGAAGCTAAAGAATTGTCTGGCTGGTCTGGACTATACAAATGTGATAGAAGCAGTCGATGGAGAAAACGCAGTGGAATTATTCCGCAATGAAAATCCGTTACTTGTTTTTATGGACATTGTTATGCCTAAAAAATATGGAATTGATGCCTTAAAAGAAATCAAAACTCTTAATAAGGATGCAATTGTTGTAATGGTTTCTTCTACTGGTACAAAAGTAAATGTAGCCGATGCGATTAAGGCTGGTGCCAATGATTTTCTGACCAAGCCGTTTACTGTAAAACAAGTATATGATGTATTGGAACACTTTAACAAGTAATGCCACAAAGGAGGAACTTTCATGCTCACACAGTTTTTTGGCAGTTATTTAATTGATAAAAATATTATTAGCTCGGATCAGCTGTTAGAGGCACTCCGCTATAAAAACGCACATGCAAAAAAACTAGGAGACCTCGCTGTATCCGCCGGTTATATGTCAAAAGATGAATCGGATGAGGTTCATGCCATGCAGACACAATCCGATAAAAAATTTGCAGAAATTGCAGTTCATATGGGATATCTAACAGTAGCACAGGCAGACGAACTAATCAATGCACAACATACCGGTTATCTGCTGCTTGGAAATTCCCTAATTGAACTTGGATTCTGTTCGCAAGAAACAATATCTAAAGCAATTGCGGACTATGAATTTGACTACCAGCTTTCCTTTTCCACTATCCTAAACTCGGACAGTGATAAGCAGGCTGAGATGATTCAAAACTACTATCATTTTCCAGAAACGGAAGATATCAATCCAATGAAAGAATATGCCACACTATTGCTAAAAGACTTAATTCGATTTATTGGGGGAGATTTCCGTCTGCTTGCCAAAATAGACGCTATCCCTGATACACTTCCGAATATGATAGAAATTCATCAAAAGTTATTTGGAAAACACAATTTTAGTACTTCAATTATTGGATTTCAAGATTTTATGATTCAATTTGCAGCACGTTATGCATGTGTAGAATTTGACGAACTAGACGAATTTGCAGATGCCTCACTTCAGGATTTTTTAAATCTTCACAATGGAATCTATACCGTAACAATGTCAAACGAACATGGAATGGAATACGAACTTTCCCCTACCGAAACAACTCATTATGTAGGCGGAAGAAAATGGGATTATATCCTTCCAATTGAATTTACATTTGGAACAATTTATTTTTGTGGTTCTCAGAACAATTCATAATTATACTTAATAAAATTAAAGTGTCGGAAGCAACGTATATTACTTTCGGCACTTTTATAATTCCCACAATTTAGGTTATAAAATATATAAGTTTATTTTCTGCAGAATGGTTGGTGATAATCCGAACGCTGGCAGGATAAGAAGAATCTTTGCTGGGGCCGTTTGCACTAAGGCTTCCTCGCAGCGGACACATAAGGTGCTAAAGAACAGCACCTAAGTGCCGGCGGGAAGCAATACCCCTGCAAAGATTCTTCTTATCCTGCCAACTGTCTGTCTAAACCAAAACAATAAAAACAGCTTGGTTATTCACTACTTCTATTTACTTATTTCTTCAAACTATCCAGACTATCCGGCTAGAAATCGATAGCTACGTTCCGGTTGGAAGAGACAGCGGGTAGCATCGGGTAAATCTCTGCAGGGGTATTGCTTCCCGCCGGCACTTAGATGCTGTCTTTTAGCATCTTATGTGCCCGCTGCGAGGAAGCCTTAGTGCAAACGGCCCCAGCAGAGAATTACCCGATGCTACCTGCGTCCGCTGTGTCCACTGTGTCCGACTCACCCCCAATGATAAATCAATCCTACCTTCTACAATATTAACAAATCCCCAGTATCTCCTGCACAGTCCCCATCATTCGATCTGCTTCACAAACCCGATTATGCACCACCTCCGCACAGCGAATCTCCTCAATTGCCCGTGGTACAGCCGTACCAGAAATCCGGCTCAATTCGTCCACTAATTCAAAATCCCCCATTCCATCATATTTCTTATCAATAGAATTCATAACACTTCTAGTAAATTTATAAGGACTTGCTGTAGAAACAATCAATGTCTTCTTTTCATCCTTTGTCTCTTCCTGATACTTTTTATAAACAGCCGCAGCCACTGCAGTATGAGTATCGATTACATAACCCGTCTTTTTATAAAGGTCTCTTATCACTTCTGCTGTCTCTGCCTCTGTCGCATAATTTCCATAAAAATCCTTTAACTGTGCTTTCATCTCTTCTGTAATAGTATAGACGCCCTCTTTCTTTAAAGCCTGCATCCGCTCTCTGTTTGCCTGTGCATCCTCTCCTGCAATTTTATAGATTAACCGCTCCAAATTACTGGAAATTAAGATATCCATAGATGGGGAACTTGTAAGAATAAACTCCCGGTTTTTATTATAGCTTCCTGTAGAAAAGAAATCATATAATACTTTATTTTCATTGGAAGCACAGATCAGCCGATCGATCGGCACACCCATCTGCTTTGCAAAATAAGCGGCTAAAATATTTCCAAAGTTTCCGGTAGGCACTACTACATTGATCGTTTCTTTATTGTTTATCTCACCGTCAGCCAATAATTTTACATAAGAATATACATAATATACAATTTGCGGTACCAATCGCCCAATATTAATGGAATTGGCAGAAGAAAATTGAAATCCTGTCTGATCCATCTGCTGCTTTAACCCCTGATTTCCAAAAATTTCCTTTACACCGTTTTGGGCATCATCAAAATTTCCATGAATTCCCACCACATATGTATTTTTACCTTTCTGTGTTATCATCTGTTTTTCCTGAATCGGACTTACTCCTCCCTTTGGATAAAAGACAATGATTCTTGTCCCTTCTACATCAGCAAATCCTGCTAATGCCGCCTTTCCGGTATCGCCGGAGGTAGCTGTTAAAATTACAATTTCATTTTTTACCTGATTCTTTTTTGCTGCTGTTGTCATAAGATGCGGCAAAATAGAAAGTGCCATATCTTTAAATGCAATTGTCGCCCCATGAAACAATTCCAAATAATAGGTCTGATCTGCCTTTCGAATCGGTGCAATCTCCTCCGTATCAAATTTTTCATCATAAGCGGAACAAATACATGTCTTTAATTCTTCCTCTGTAAAATCTGTAAAATAGAGTTTCATTACCTCATAGGCAATCTCCTGATAGGTCATTTTTGACAGGGCTTCTATCTCTATATCCAATACAGGAATTCTCTCTGGAACATACAGACCTCCATCCTCCGCTAAACCCTTTAAAATTGCCTGTGATGCGGTTACAGACTCCTCACTGCTTCTTGTACTCTTGTATAATAATTCCATCTTGCTCCTCCATTCTATCTGTATCACTTTACTTTTATAATCAGTTCCTAACACTCACGAATTATATCTTATTTTTCTTCGATACGCAATATAAAAATAAAAGAAAATCCCTAAATAGAAAAACTTCTATCTTAAGGATTTTCTTTGCATATCAATAACTTTCTTTCTGTTATCCGCCTATTATTTTAAACTGTAGAATTCATGTCCGTCATGTTTAAATAACCAATTTAAATTATTATCAAACCATGACATACTTCCATAATCTAATCTGGCTCTAGCTGAAAAAAATGTAGCACCTTCCGAGAAATCTTCTCCGCTCAATGCCCGATCTACAGCCTCTCTTACAGAATCAGTTATTGTAGAAGACCAAATTGCTCCATTTATTGTAGGACTAAATTGATTTTTCTGAAAGATTACACCTTCCACTGTATTAGGAAATACACCGCTTTCCACACGGTTTAATACAACATTTGCAACCAAAATCTGTCCTACCATATCACAGCCACCAGCCTCTGCAGCTACCAGATGAAGCAAATAGTTTTTTTCCTGCTCCGTCAGAGTAATCGAAGCCATAAATTCATTATACCTAGCAGCAGTTCCGTTATCTGTCACTAATGCTTCTACTGCCTCCGGTGTTTCTTTTTCTGCTTCTGATATCTCTTCTCTGACTTCCGGTACATCTTCTTTGCTCTCCGATATCTCCGTCTGACCTTCTAGAGCTATCATGTCTTCATCTGCTCTATTATATTCTTCCTCTTGTATGAAATCTTGTCCTTGTGTAACTGCCGATAACGGATTCTTTTCTTTTTCAGATACGATACGTCTCATTTCTAGTCTATTTTGTAACAATATCTGCCGTATTTCGAGATCAGCAAAACTGTTTGCCGGCTGTACTTTTGCTTTTGTTTCCACATAAATTTCTTCATCTACATTTTCTTCTATTTCTATCTGTTGTATTTGAGTATCTGCAGAAAAACTTTTACTGCTTCCGTCAAAATTCGGAGAAGAAAAAGTAATTACGGTAACAACTGCTGTACCTGAAACAAATATTACACAATTTCGATACATTTTTTTCGTCAAAGGCAGTTGCAGACAACCATAAATATCCTGAAGAAACGAGTGTAATCTAAGCATACATACTCCTCTTTTCTTTTCTAAGATTTGTAGTTTTAAACTACATATGTTTCCGACAAAATACTTGGTCGGAGAACATACGTGCATTATAGATTATCACTTGAATTCGGTCAAGTACCTCCCTGCATTTTTGGCTGATTCACTGATACAAGTAACCATTTTTTTCCATTTATATAGGAAATTATATAAAATAAAACATTTTTTCTCTTTTATCTTTATTACATATTACAAAATCTATTTTTTAAATTTATTAATTAATTGTTACATATTTTTTAACCAGTTTTTGCGTTTTGGTTGCAGAATTATTTTATGTCAACTAATATCCATTTTATGGAAGTATCCTATCAAAAAATAGGATTCCGCTCTGTTTGACTGCAAAAGCTTCTAAAAAAACTAATTCAGACAGAACGAAATCCTATTCTTTTCTATTTTACTCTTTTCCTGCATTAATATAATTTACAAGTCCTCCGGCGGCAATTAATTTCTGCATAAATTCTGGAAATGCCTGACCCTGATAGGAAGTTCCTTTTGTTCGATTGTAGATCATACCAGTATCAAAGCAAATCTCTACTTGATCGCCGTCTTCTATATCCTTGCTTGCCTCTGGACATTCAATAATAGGGAGCCCAATATTAATGGCATTTCTATAAAAAATCCTAGCAAACGTCTCTGCAATTACACAACTTACCCCTGCTGCTTTTATCGCAATCGGTGCATGCTCTCTAGAAGAACCACAGCCGAAATTTTTATTTGCCACAATAATATCCCCCGGCTTTACCCGATGAATAAATTCTTTGTCAATATCTTCCATACAATGTTTTGCCAACTCTGCCGGATCGGAAGAATTTAAATACCGTGCCGGAATAATTACATCGGTATCCACATTGTCGCCATACTTTAATACACTTCCTGATGCTTTCATCTTCTTATCCTCCTATTATTCCAATTCTGCCGGACTGCTAATCTTACCCATTACCGCACTTGCCGCTGCCACAGCAGGACTAGCAAGATAAATCTCTGAGGTAACATCTCCCATACGTCCTACAAAATTTCGATTTGTAGTGGAAACGCACTTTTCACCCGCCGCAAGAATTCCCATATAGCCGCCTAAGCAAGGACCGCAGGTTGGCGTACTAACTACCGCTCCCGCCTCAATAAAGGTACGAATCAATCCCTCCTCCATCGCCTGAAGATAGATCTTTTGTGTCGCTGGAATAATAATCGTCCGAATTCCTTTCTTTACTTTTCTTCCCTTCAGCACCTTGGCAGCAGTCCGCAGATCCTCAATCCGTCCATTTGTACAGGAGCCAATCACTACCTGATCGATCAAAATCTCCCCTACCTCATCAATGGTATGCGTATTTTCAGGAAGATGAGGAAATGCTACCGTAGGTTTTAATGCCGAAAGATCAATTGTAATCACCTGCTCATATTCTGCGTCTTCATCTGCCTGATAGATCGTATAGGATTTCTTTGAGTGTTCCTTTATATAATCCTCCGCCAATTGATCCACCGGGAAAATTCCGTTCTTTCCGCCTGCTTCAATCGCCATATTGGCAATCGTAAAACGGTCGTCCATAGACAGATTTGCAACTCCGTCCCCAGTAAACTCCATAGAACGATATAATGCCCCATCCACACCAATCATCCCAATAATATGTAAAATAATATCTTTTCCGCTTACCCATTTAGAAGGTTTTCCTGTCAATACAAACTGAATAGCAGAAGGTACTTTAAACCAAGTTTTTCCGGTTGCCATTCCGGCTGCCATATCAGTACTTCCCACTCCAGTAGAAAATGCCCCTAATGCCCCATAGGTACAGGTATGAGAATCTGCACCAATTACTACATCTCCTGCTACCACTAATCCCTTTTCTGGAAGCAGAGCATGTTCAATTCCCATCTCACCCACTTCAAAATAATTGGTAATTTCATTCTTTTTTGCAAACTGCCTTACACATTTGCAGTGTTCTGCCGATTTGATATCCTTATTTGGCACAAAATGATCGGGCACCAGTGCAATCTTATCTTTATCAAATACCCCATTTACCTTCATCTTTTCCATCTCATGGATTGCAACTGGGGAAGTAATATCATTTCCCAAAACCAAATCCAAATTTGCTTCAATTAACTGTCCTGCCTTTACTTCAGACAGTCCGGCATGTGCAGCTAAAATTTTCTGTGTCATCGTCATTCCCATGATGATTCCCTCGCTTTCTGCATATATCTAATGGTTTTCCCTACTGAAAAACGGTAAGCTTATTGTAAATCATAACCGATATTTTGTCAAGAAAGGCAATTTCTCTGAATCATGTAAATTCACTTTTAAATTCCAAAAAACAAAAAAGAGTTCCAAAGAGTACGCCAGAGTGCATTAGGAGTCCGCTGTTCCGCTCTCCGAAAAGCAGAAGTTCTAAGACTTCTGAATCTAGGTGTATCCAACCGGACGGACCGGGGTGCAATTCGCCCGTACAGCGGGCTAAA
>CAJUEI010000123.1 GCA_910585255.1 uncultured Lachnospiraceae bacterium | reverse complement strand
TGAACGGGCATATCAGTGTTTTGATTTCCCATATCAGTACAGAGGATAAGCGGCTAGGTACATTTTTAAATTAGGCATGGATAGGGAGCAGCCAAGGTTTGAAAAGGTGATTGACGGGTACAGCGGATTCCTTTTTGTGGATAAGGACTGCAATCCTCTGGTGGCGATGCATGGGGAACACCATTTCAACCATATGGTCAAGAGGTATAACGATATCTACAGGGTGCAGATGCCGAACATCACACCCCATGTCTGCCGCCATACTTACTGCAGCAACATGGCAAAGTCGGGAATGAATCCAAAGACGTTCCAGTACCTGATGGGGCATAGTAATATCGGGGTGACGCTGAATACATACACTCACCTCGGATTGGAGGATGCTGCGGATGAACTAAAATGGATGGAGGATTTGGAGATAGTGAGGAAGGAATTGAAAAAGAACAAGGAAGAGAGACCCGTTTCACAGAAAATGTTCCGGGCACTCTGAATAAAGAGAGTTTGTGTGCCCTGCTTCGGCAGAGCATTTCTTTTTTTATATCATTTTATTTTTGTTTATGGTATAATAGTTCAATACTGACACAAGTAATTTTTGATATTTGAAATATTGTAGTAAACCAGATTTATTTAGTATATAGGTAGAATGGAGTCATAAAGTGGAACAAAAATACAGGACTAGACCAGCAGTAGTAGCATTTATCGATGTATTAGGTTCTTCAGAAGCTATAAAAAATAATGCAAATGAATCCTTAAATGCAATACATATAGCATATGATGAGACCATAATGCAATTTAAAAAATATCATTCTAAGCATATGAATGAGCCGAAAGTAGATATATTTTCTGATAATATTATCTTATCAAATGAGATTGTAGAAGATATGGAAGAAAGAGCATTTGTCTCAATTATATTTTTTAGTGCATTGCTACAATTGAATATGTGGATAAATAATTTACTGGTTAGAGGTGGTATATCATATGGGGATTTCTTCTCTGATGAGAAAATGATATGGGGGAATGCTTTAATAGGAGCATATAAGTTGGAAGGTCAGATTGCAATTTATCCACGGATCATTGTTGAGCCAAAAATAGCAGAGATTATTAAAGCTATAATGAAACCGGAAAAAGGAAGGCTGTTATGTGAGGATTTTGATGGTATCTATTTTGTAGATCCTTTTGGAATAAAACGAAAAGAACCAGGTTTATATTTGATTGACCGATTTATTAATGATAATGCAATCAGATTAAAAAATAGTCAAGGAAATTTGAAGATATATCAAAAAATTAATTGGCTACAACAGTATTTTTGTGAAAAGCGTAGGGAAATGATAAATACATAAAGGTTCATGTGCATAAATGTCAAGTCTAATGCTAAAAAACTACTGTAGTCCCCACCAATTTCTTCTGTGTTTTACTACTTTTGACAGCTTCAACTTGCCAAAACACGGCAAATCATCGCATTTTAGGAGGAATTTTTATTATGATTAAGATACTTTTCATCTGCCACGGCAATATTTGCAGAAGCCCAATGGCGGAATTTATTATGAAAGATATGGTATCAAAATTAGAAATAGCAGATCAATTTGAGATTGCATCTGCTGCCACCAGTACAGAAGAGATTTGGAATGGAATAGGAAATCCGGTTTATCCGCCGGCAAAGGCGGAATTAGCAAAACATAATATTTGCTGTGATGGGAAAAGAGCAAGACAGCTTTTAAAACAAGATTATGATCAATACGACTATTTAATTGGAATGGACAGTGCCAATATTCGAAATATAGAAAGAATGGTATCCCAAAAGGGCGGCAAGATCTATAAACTATTAGAATTTGCAGATTCTAATGCAGATATTTCCGATCCTTGGTATACCAATAATTTTGAAAAAACGTACAAAGATATTCAAATAGGGTGCAAGGCTTTACTTTCATATCTGCAAAAAAATAATCAATTATCTATTTAAAAATCAATTATTTTTATAACAAAATAAAACAGAGAATAAAAAATGAGCTATAATTTTCTTGTAGTTATAACATGAATTTGGTATAATAAAACAAATTGTGAGATGGGAATGTAGAGTGATAGGAAGAGAAGCGGGAAAGAGAGGCTGCAAATAGGATGAAAACCAAAGTGATTTCCATTACAGAGGAAACAGAAGATTCGGATAAAATTTATCAGGAGGCTTCCGAGATAATAAAGCAGGGAGGACTGGTAGCATTTCCAACAGAAACCGTATATGGATTAGGGGCAAATGGCTTAGAGGAGAAAGCGGCTGCGAAAATTTATGCTGCCAAAGGAAGACCATCCGATAATCCTTTAATTCTTCATATTGCAGAAGTGTCACAATTAAATAAAATTGTAAAAACAATACCAGAAGCGGCAAAAAAAATGATAGAAACGTATTGGCCCGGTCCGCTTACTATAATATTTGAAAAAGCGGACTGTGTTCCCTATGGGACAACGGGAGGTTTAGAAACCGTAGCAGTTCGGATGCCGGATCATAAAATTGCAAGGCGGCTGATTCAAGAATCCGGTGTACCGATTGCTGCACCTAGTGCGAATTTATCCGGGCGTCCAAGCCCAACTAAGGCATCTCATGTCGCAGAAGATTTATATGGCAAAATTGATTTGATCTTGGATGGCGGTTCTGTTGGAATCGGTTTGGAATCTACAATTGTAGATGTAACGACAGTGCCGCCTATGATTTTAAGGCCTGGTTATATCACACAGGAGATGCTGACAGAATTATTAGGAGAAGAGGTTGCATTTGATCCTGCATTATATGATCATTCTTCCGATAAAAGACCAAAAGCTCCTGGAATGAAATACCGGCATTATGCCCCCAAAGCAGAATTAATTGTTGTAGAGGGTCCGTCTTATAAAGTAATAGAAACAATAGGAACATTGGCGGCAGAACAGGAAGCAAAGGGAAAAAAGGTTGGCATTATTGCAACAGAAGAATATCAAAGCGGATATCATTCCGGGTTAATTGAGATCATTGGGACAAGAGAAAAAGAGGAAACTATTGCACAGAACCTCTATCATATTTTAAGAGAATTTGATAAAAATCAAGTGGATGTCATATATTCAGAAGGATTTTCAAAAGAGAATTTTGGACAAGCAATTATGAACCGATTAGTAAAAGCAGCGGGAAATAAGGTGATAAAACTGCCGGATAAAACCGAAATAGAAAAATAAAAAAGAGAGTTTTTATGAATGTTCGGATGGAGATATGGCAGAAGGAGTTTGCATGAAGAAGTATGATAAAATAGTATTTGTATCAACAGATGATACAGCAGGAAGTCCTATTGCAGACGGGATAATGAGAAAGTTATCAGCAGGCAGGGAATTAGAGATTGCATCACGGGGAATGGTGGTGTTGTTTCAGGAGCCTATTAATCCAATTGCAATTGCTGTAGCAGAGAAAAAGGGAGTTACATTGGGACACCGAATGACAACTGCGTTTTCTGAGAATGATATTGGAGATAGAAATCTAATTTTAACTATGATGGGAAAGCAGAGGGATATGATTTATGAAACATACGAAAATGCCATAAATGTATATACCATACAAGAATTTCTTGGAGCAGAAGGAGATATAGAAAACCCGTTTGGCGGCAGTGAAGAAGAATATAAGGAATACTATGATCGAATCAATATTTTAGTTAGATTAGTGGCAGAAAAATTATTTACAGAAGAACAGCAGGAAGAATGAAAAAAAGGAGAGGATGATATGATAGCAATAGGAAGCGATCACGGCGGATATGCATTAAAGCAAGAGATAATCAAGCATTTAGAGGAGAGAAAGATAACCTATCAGGATTTTGGCTGTTATCAGGAAACGTCCTGTGATTATCCCGTTTATGCAAAAGCAGTGGCAAAAGCAATTATAGAAAAAGAATGTGAACTGGGAATTTTAATCTGCGGGACAGGAATCGGAATTTCAATTGCGGCAAATAAGATTCCGGGAATCCGAGCTGCACTGTGTACCGACTGTTTTTGTGCAGAAGCGACAAGACAGCATAATGATGCCAATATCCTCTGTATGGGAGGAAGAGTAGTGGGTGTTGGTCTTGCCTGTAAGATTGTAGACACTTTTTTGGATACGCCGTTTTCAAATGATGAGCGTCATATCAGACGAATTCGTTTAATAGAAGACTAAAAAGTAAAATTTGTGGTATCACTTACAGAATAGAAAGGTCTGGTGTAGGATATGAGTAAAGTGCATGTAATGGATCACCCTTTGATTCAGCATAAGATAGGAATTATCAGAAGGGTGGAAACCGGTTCAAAAGATTTCCGGCAGATTATTAGTGAGATTGCTATGTTGATGTGCTATGAGGCGACCAGAGATTTGAAGGTTGCTGATGTCGAGGTTGAAACTCCGATTTGCAGAACAACTGTAAAGGAGTTAAGAGGGAAAAAATTAGCAATTGTGCCGATACTGCGTGCGGGGCTTGGTATGGTAGACGGAATGTTAAATATGATACCGGCTGCAAAAGTAGGGCATATTGGACTTTACCGTGATCCTGAAACGCTAAAGCCGGTAGAATATTATTGTAAACTGCCGGAGGATTCTTCAGAGAGAGAAGTATTTGTTGTCGATCCTATGCTGGCAACAGGAGGTTCTTCTGTGGCTGCAATCCAAATGTTAAAAGAAAAAGGAGTAAAGAGAATTCGCTTTATGTGTATTATCGCTGCACCGGAAGGAATTGCATTAATGAAACAGAGCCATCCCGATGTCGATATCTATGTAGGGGCATTGGACGAAAGATTGAATGAGCATGGCTATATTGTACCAGGATTAGGAGACGCAGGCGATCGTATTTTTGGAACAAAATAGGAGGACGGTATGAGCGAGAAAAGAACCGATTATCTTTCATGGGATGAATATTTTATGGGGATTGCAGCAATGTCTGCGATGCGTTCGAAAGATCCCGGCACACAGGTAGGTGCCTGTATTGTCAGTCAAAATAATCGTATCCTTTCGATGGGATATAACGGATTTCCTAACGGCTGTTCAGATGATGTATTTCCTTGGTGCAGAGAAGGAAAAGAATTAGAAAGCAAATATTTTTTCAGTACACATGGCGAGTTAAATGCTATATTAAATTATCGCGGAGGAAGCTTAGAGGGAACGAAGATATATGTTACTTTATTTCCATGCAATGAATGTGCAAAAGCAATTATCCAGGCGGGAATTAAAACTGTAATTTATGACAGTGATAAATATGCCAAAACACCTGCCGTTATTGCATCAAAGCGAATGTTAAAAGCGGCTGGTGTGGAATATTATTCCTATCATCATACCAATCGGACAGTAACTTTAAACTTATAGGAGATATCGTGGAGAGGGGATGGCTAACTATGAGAATGTTTCGAAAACGTTTGATTCCAGAAGAGTGTGTAGAATTAAAGGAAGACAGAGTGCTTTATCAGGACAGCGATAGGATTGTAACTCAGTGGAAGACATTAAAGCCAAGGGAAGATTTCTCGTATGGGTATTCCTGCTATTATTTAAAAGAAGGATATAAAATCAGTAAGTTTATCCAAGAAAACGGAACATTAAAGTGCTGGTACTGTGATATTATTGCTGCAGAGTGGAAAGAATTTGAAAAGAGCTGGATTTTTACTGATTTGTTGGCAGATGTTGTAATAAAAGAAGACGGAGTAATACAGATCTTAGATTTGGATGAACTGGCAAAGGCTTTTGAAGAAGAATTACTGACAAAGAAAGAATTGACCAGAGCACTTTACTGTTTGAACCGGCTGCTTTGCACGATGGAAAACGGAGAATTTGAACAGCAGAAAGCTTGGATAGAGGAGCTGATTGGAAGAGAACCATGTATGATTTAGAAAGCAGAATTCGTTACAGTGAAGTGGATAAAGACGGGTTTTTAACGGTGGGAAGTATCATCAATTATTTTCAGGACTGCAGTACATTTCAGTCAGAAGATTTGGGAGTGGGCGTTGCTTATCTAAAAGAACATCGAACGGCATGGATTTTAAATGCATGGCAGATTGACTTTGTAGAGCTGCCCCGTTTAGGAGATAGGATAACAGTCGGAACGTGGGCTTATGCTTTTAAGGGGATCTATGGATATCGGAATTTTTTAATAAAGGAGATAGATGGAAAAGAATTGGTAAAGGCAAATTCGATTTGGATTTATATGGATTTAGAACAGGGCAAGCCAATAAAAGCAGAGGGAGAACATATTAAAAAATATGAAATTTCAGACCAGTTGGATATGACGTATTCTCCCAGAAAAGTGGTAATTCCAAAAGGAGGCAGTGTTCAGGAACCGATTGTGGTTCAGCGACATTCTATTGATACCAATCAGCATGTCAATAATGGACAGTATATCCAATTTGCCTTGGATTATCTGCCGGAGGCTCAGAAGTGGAAGCAGCTTCGGGCAGAATATCGAAAAGCTGCGGTATTGGGAGATGTGATGATTCCAAGAGTGATTCAAAGTGGTTGGAACGCTTATATTGCAATGGAAGATAGAGAAGGAAATTCTTATGTGAATATAGAATTAATTGGAAGAGAAGAACCAGTTGTCAACTGTTGATAGACAACTGGTTCTTTCTTAATAAAGAATCTTAATAGTTTGAAAAAATAACAAGTTGTTACTAATTATTTGTAAAATTCTTACTTTTATGAATATTTAGAAATTATAGATTGTAAAATTAGAAAAGTTGTAATATAATAATTTATGGGGAAAAAAAACAGACAAAATAGTGATTTTGGAAAGGAGATAGGATTTCATGGCAAAAAGGATACAAGATTCCAATCCGAAACAAGATGGATTTCGTATGCCGGGAGAGTTTGAAAGACAGGAAAAGATTTGGATGTTATGGCCAGAGAGACCAGATAATTGGCGGGATGGAGCAAAGCCAGCACAGAGGGCATATAAAGATGTAGCAGAGGCAATTTGTAAATTTGAACCGGTGGTTATGCTGGTATCGCCGACACAATATATCAACTGCCGCAATCAGCTTTCCTCTGATATTTCTGTAGTAGAGATGACAAACAATGATGCATGGGTAAGGGACTGCGGACCGACTTTTTTAAAGAATTCTCAGGGAGAACTACGGGCTTGTGACTGGATATTTAATGCATGGGGCGGGTTGACAAACGGATTATATTTTCCGTGGGATCAAGATGATTTGGTGGCAAGAAAAATTTGTGAATTAGAGCGGATCGATTCCTATCGTGCAGATTTTGTTTTAGAAGGTGGTTCCATTCATGTAGACGGAGAGGGAACCGTTCTTACCACTAAAATGTGTCTTTTGGACAAGGGACGCAATCCTTCTTTGACACAGGAAGAAATAGAAGAGAGGCTGTGCAGCTACTTAAACTGTGAAAAGGTTTTGTGGTTAAAGGATGGAATAGATAAAGAGGAAACGAAAGGACATATTGATGATGTGGCATGCTTTATTGCTCCGGGAGAAGTGGCATGTATTTATACCGAGGATAAACAGCATCCGTTTTATTCCGTGGCACAGCAGATCTATCAGGAATTATGTGAAATGGAGGATGCAAAGGGCAGACGTTTAAAGGTTCATAAAATTTGCTGTACAAAAGATCCTGTAAGAATTCCTCCAAATTTTCAGATTGATTTGGTGGAGGGTTCTGCAGCAAGAAAAACCGGTGATTTATGTTTTGCATCTTATATCAATTTTTTAATTGTAAACGGCGGAGTGATTGTTCCGCAGTATGGGGACGAACATGATGCACTTGCATTAAAACAGATAGGGGATTTATTTCCGGATCGCCGGATAGTGGGTGTCAATACAAGAGAAATTGTCTATGGAGGCGGGAATATTCATTGTATTACACAACAACAACCGGCAGCTGAAACAGCAGAATAAAAAATAGAAGAAGGACGGTGCGAGAATGAAAACTACTTTTTTACAAAAACCAACGCCAAAGCAGCTGGCATTATATTTTCGCCGAACCACTGGTTTGGAGATACCAAGGGAACATCAAACCTATAAAAATAATACACCGGTGCCGATTCGACCGGTAGCAGAATATGAAGAGATGGGCGGAGTCGTACTGTCCTATGTCGGGACAGTACAGCCAGATGACAATCATAAACAGCTTCCGCCAAGCGGAGAGAGAACGTTTGGTATCCCGGACGATTTAATTATAAAGATGCAGCAGTTAGACGATAAAGATGCAGAACCAGTACATATTTTTATTCTTTGTGCAGAGGAAAAGGAAAAAGAAACGATAATAGACAGACTGCAAAAGAGAGCAGAGGAAGAGAATCTTTCTTTTGACCGAGAATTGCTGCATCTGATTCCATGGGACTCAGATACCTATTGGACAAGGGATTTTTCTCCTTGGTGGGTAAAGTATACAAAAATAGAAGAGGAGATTTACGCTATTTCCAAACATATCTATACCTCATTGGGGGGAGGAAGTGTAGGAATGATTGAGGGAGCAGAAGAGCTTGATCCAAGGGAAGGTTCAGGAATTTTCCGCTGTAATGACGACTATGGTGCCGTAAAAATTTCTGATTTCTTTAATGCACCAATTCGTAAATGGAATAAAGAAAACGAAGAAAATGGAAATCAAAAGGAGCCGATTATACCACATCGCTGGTTTTTTAGTGGTCTATTAAATGTAGGAGGAAACTATATGGCGACTTCTCAGGGAGTAATTGCTTCTTCCTATTTGGTAGCAACACAAAATGAACTTCCTACCGATTATAATCCAGAAGTACCAGATGCCAAGGCGTTTGACAATCGGATGAATTATATTATGGAGCAGACCAATCGTTTTCTTGGTGCAAATACCTATCATGTATTTACGGACCCTACAGAAACTTATATCGGGCATATTGACTGCTGGGGAAAATTTCTTTCCGATACTACGGTATTAATTGCAAAAAGCAAAAATGAAAAGATTGATAGCGGATTGGATAAAATTGCGGAATATTTTAAAGAGAAGGGGTTTCATGTATATAGAGTGATATGTCAGGATATCTGTGTAACAGTAGAAGGAAAGGAACAGAAAACGACGGCAGCTTTTACAAATAGCCTGATATTGAATAAACATGTCTATGTGCCGTTATCAGGAGAGGAAATTTATGATAGAGCTGCGTTAAATGTCTATCAGACTGCATTAGGAGATGCTTATACGATTCATGGTATCTATGGAAAAAAAGAAACTCCATGGCTGGGTACAGATGCCCTGCACTGCCGTACCAATACAATTCCAAGAGCAATCGTAAATAATTGGCTTAAGAGTCAAAGCAATAAATCTTCTCAACAATAAAATATGGAGGAAAAAAACATGCAAAATAGAAAAGAACGGGTGGGAGGCTGGCTTCCAAAGGATAATCAGCAAATTACAAATTGGATCAATCAACTGGTTAGAGAGATTCAGCCTCGGATGAGAGTACAAAGCAGTACAAATGGATTAAAAGCAGAAGTATTATTTAAACATAGAGAAGTACAGGAGTTAAAAGAACTTTTAGATCGGGATCCAAAGATCCATTTGTTGGCAGTACAAATGATTGAGCAGGGAAGAGAATATTCGGCAGAAGATCCAACCGGTAAGCCAGAGATAGAAGATTATGATACGATGCTTGCACTGATAGATTATATTATAGGAACAGCTCCAGAATATATGGCTCTTGGTGCAAAGGGAAGAGGATTAATTGGATTTCCGATTAATGCTATTTTAGACTGGTGTATGGGGACTCAGGCTGGATATGCATTCTTTTTGAATGAGCAGGTCAATCGGTGCTTTGAAAAAATTTTAAAAGCTTGGTGTGCATATTTGGAAACAGAAGAATCGGTTTATGTCTTGAATGATACAGAGACGGGATGGCTGTGTGAGGCGGCAAAAGAGGAGTTAAATCTGTTAGATTTTAAATGTGATACAAGTGATCCGAAATATGGATTTAAAAGCTGGAATTCGTTTTTTACAAGAGAATTTAAAGAGGGTATGCGTCCTGTAGCAGCAGCAGAAGATCCTTATGTAATTGTAAGTGCCTGTGAATCGGCACCATACCGCATTAGTACAAATGTACAAAAAAATACTAAGTTTTGGTTAAAAGGACAGCCGTATTCTTTGGAATATATGTTAAATCAGGATGAAGATGCCGATAAGTTTATTGGCGGAACGGTATATCAAGCATTTTTAAGTGCTACAAGATATCATCGGTGGCACAGTCCGGTTGATGGAACAATAAAACGGTGCTTTTTGGTTCCGGGAACTTATTATGCAGAAGTAAACAGTTATCCTTATGATGATGCCGGACCTAATAATTCTCAGGGGTATATTACACATGTGGCAGCAAGAGCGGTGATTTTAATTGAAAGTGAGAATACAGATATTGGACTGATGGCATTTATTGCAGTAGGAATGGCGGAAGTATCTTCCTGTAAACTTTCGGTGGAAGAAGGAAAGAAGGTAAAGAAAGGACAGGAATTGGGCTATTTTCAATTTGGAGGTTCCACGCATTGTTTGATCTTTCAGAAAGATGTGATTGATATGTTTGTGCAGGATGCCATTCCGGCAGAGGATTTCAATGATTCTGCTATGATTCCGGTATGTGCAAAACTGGCGGTGGCAAAGAGAAAATAATAGAAAAGGAAGATAAGAAGAATGTGTACCAGTGTAATTGCAGGAAAGAAAGCAACCAAAGGCGGAGTCGTACTGATAGCTAGAGATGAAGATTTTGATGTAAATAATTGGAATAAGTATCTGAAACCTTTAAGGGAGCCGCAGTATAAAACAGATAGCCATTGTATAAAAGGAGATATTTGGCAGCTTGGAAACGGCTTGCAGGTATCGATTCCCTCAAAAGCTTTTCGCTATTGTTCCAGTCC
>CAJUEI010000122.1 GCA_910585255.1 uncultured Lachnospiraceae bacterium | reverse complement strand
GGTTTGCACACCTTCCAACAGGCGGCAGGAGTACGAAGCGTTTGGCAGGAAAGTGAAATAAGTCTTTGAGGAGTCAAAACGCAGGTATGGGGCTGTCAAACTATGCGGTGTACTCAATGACAGCGGAACTGGCAGTGGAGGCTGTAAAGAATGCGTGCCTGAATGTCAGGGATACCGAGGGGATTATCCTTCATAGTGACCTTGGAAGCCAATATACAAGTCAGCATTCTTTTAGCCGTAAGGGGAATCCATATGACAATGCCTGCATGGAGTCGTTCCATTCCGTGCTGAAAAAGGAAGAAATCTATCTGTATACCTATCAAGATGCAAGGGAAGTGCGTAGAGCAATTTTTGAATATATAGAAGGCTGGTATAACCGAAAAAGAATACACCGTGCGATTGGTTACCTAACACCCCAGCAAAAGGAGGATGAGGAACTAAGGAAAGCAGCATAATCTTTCGACTTTTTTTGTCCAAAGTATTGACATAAGTCCAATTAGTGAATCAATACTATCATAAGTCAAAAGAAATTCGGAATTCGCTTCGCTACTTCCTTGATAGGTTAAAATTTCGAAAATAAATTTATATTATTGTAAATTTTTAATTAAGTTGAAAGGAAAATAAGGATTTGTTATAATTGATTTTAAGATAGGCTTTATAAGGAAAATAGTTTGCAGGATATGGAAAGTGGGATAACTAACATGACAGCAGAAGGGCATGATTCAAATGCGGCACAGCTCTATATTAAGATTTTTGGCGATTATTTTATAAGTGATAGAATACAGGCACAGCAACCGATAAATTTGGAATAGGAAATCAGGAAGCGGCTGTGATGTTTATAAATTATAAGAAGATTTGTAAGTAAGTACTGCATCCTGCATTGTATGCAAAGATAGGGGGAGAGGAGAGAACAGATAGAAATGGGAGTAAAACGATCATGCAGAATATGAATTATTATTATGATTTTTCCGGTCAGAAATTTGGCTATCCATTGAGCTTAAGTATCAATGAATTTTCTAGAAGTGTATTTTCTAGACAGAGCAGTTTGGAGATTTCTTATGTATTAAGGGGAGAGTACGAGGCAGTTACAGCGGATTTTTCCTGTCTGTTAAGGGAGCGGGAGATGGTGGTGATTGCACCAGATGAGATCCATATGATTTGTAAAAGACAGGGGAAAGAGAAGGAAAGTATTATTCTTACGATTCATATAGATTTCAGCCGTATGACAGATGCGATGGCGGGAGATAAGAAAAAAGGGTTTCAGACCGTGGTATGTTCGGAAGAAAAAAACAAGGAGTTTTATAGACAGTTAAAGCAGAAAATGGGGGAACTGCTCTCTATGTTGATAGAGGGAAAGAACGATTTATATCAGATGAATGTGATTATGATGGAGTTGGTTTTTATTGCTTCTTGTCAAAATTTTTCGGTGGAAGATCTGCCTCTTCATTCCGATTATCATGAAAATTATATAAAGGCAATTCGCTATATTGATGATCATTTTAACGAAGAACTTTCTCTTTCTGATGTAGCAGATCAGCTTTCTTTTAGTTTATCCTATACTTCTAAGTTATTAAAGCGTTATACAGGGATTCCGTTTGTAAAATATTTGGCTTATGTTCGGGTACGTGCTTCTTTGGAGGCATTGCTGGAGGGAAGAAATAGTATTGAGCAGATTGCGGCAGACTGCGGGATGCCAAATTCAAAGGCTTATACAGCGGCATTTAAGGAACTGTATGGAATCTTGCCAAGTACGTATCGAAAGCGATTTCAGCAAAACTTAAAATATAGCAAGGGAAAGAACGATCAGAAGATGGAATTGGATGAAAAACAAAAGGAATTATTGTATCCTTTGATAAAGGAATCGCAGGAACTGCTATATGAAGAAGAAAATTTTAGTATATGGAAGGGAGAGGGAGAAATTTTATGCAGGGTTTCTCAGGGGAATGGTTTAGTAAAGTTAGAAACAGAGCCGGATGGTACATTGGTGATTCATATTTTAAAAGATAAAAAATAGAAAAAAAGAGAAATCTTTTTATTTAGAGTGATTGTTTTTATATAGATAAATTTTATAGATTCCTTTCTAAAAACAGCTATTTTTTGTTCTATCTTTATAAAAAATATCTAAAATTTCCTCGGATTAAGACAAAATATGACGGTTATTATCCTTAATGAGGAACGATTATTGTAAAAAATTATGGTAAAATAGGAAAAAGAAAAATAAAAAATAAAAACAAAAAATAGAAGAGAGGAAGAATCCGTATGAAAAATTCATATCCGCATTTATTTTCCCCGATTCAGATTGGGGAAACAACGGTTAAAAATCGTGTTTTTATGCCGCCGGTTTCTACTAATTTAGCAAAAAAGGGCTATGTTACAGACGAATTAGTTGCACATTATGCTGCCAGAGCAAAAGGCGGGGTAGGGCTGATTGTAACGGAAGTTACAACGGTAGAACCGACTTATATCTATCTGCCTGGAGATATGTCGATTTGTGATGACTCTTATATTCCTGGGTGGAAAAAATTGACCGATGCGGTACATCAGTATGGAACAAAGATATTGCCGCAGTTATTTCATCCGGCTTATATGGCATTTCCGATTCCCGGCACGCCTCGTTTGATTGCTCCTTCTCATGTAGGACCTTATTATGCAAAGGAGGCACCAAGACCGGTAACGAAGGAGGAACTGCAGACGATTATCCGCCAGTTTGGAGAAGCGGCAGGTCGGGTAAAGCAGGCAGGCGGAGATGGAGTGGAAATTCATGCAGCTCACGCACATGGACTTTTGGGCGGATTTTTATCTCCATTGTATAATAAAAGAACGGATGAATATGGAGGAGATATCCATGGGCGTCTGCGGCTGACTTTAGAAGTGATTGCCGAGGTTCGCAGAGTCTGCGGAAAGGAATTTTTAATTGATGTGCGGATATCGGGAGACGAATATACCGATGGAGGGCAGAACTTAAATGACGGGATTTATGTTGCAAAGCAGTTAGAAAAAGCGGGAGCAGATTTTATCCATATTTCAGGCGGAACTACGATTATGCGGGGAAGCTCGATTCCGGCACCGGGAACGCCTATGGGTTCCCATGTAAAGCTTGCACAGGAGATCAAACAGCATATTTCTATTCCAGTAGCAACAGTAGGAAGAATTACGGAGCCATGGCTTGCAGAGGAATTGATTGCCAATGGAAAAACCGATATCTGTATGATGGGACGTGCCAATATCTGTGATCCCGAATTTGTCTTAAAAGCACAGAGCGGACGGGAGCAGGAAATTCGTCCTTGTATTGGGTGTCTGCGTTGTCTGAACGGCATTATGTTTGGAAAGCGAATTGCCTGTACGGTAAATCCGTCACTGGAATTGGAGAATGAAGATACCGTAACAGAGGCAGAAGAAAAGAAAAAGATTCTGGTAATTGGCGGGGGACCTGCTGGAATGGAAGCAGCTTTTGTGGCAAAGAAGAGAGGACATCAGGTGGTGCTCTGTGAGAAAGAAGAGGAACTTGGCGGTCTGATGAGGTTAGCTTCTGTGCCGATAGCAAAACAGGATTTAACGCGGGTGATTCAGTATATGAAGCAGAAATTGGAGACGGCCGGGGTAGAGATACGGCTTGGCTGTACGGTGACAAAGGAATTGTTTGTGAAAGAGTTTGCCGATTATGAAGTGATGGTCAGTACAGGGGCTTCGCCTATTGTGAGAAAGGAATGGACAGGATTTCAGCAGTGGATGACAGCAGATGATATTTTGACTGGAAGGGCATTTCCTGGAAGAAAGGTGGTTGTGATTGGAGGAGGATCGGTTGGATGTGAAGTGGCAGATTATCTGGCTCCGCTGGTAAATGATTTATTTCCTCGCAACCGGGAGATCACGGTTTTGGAGATGGCAGGCGGTGTGATGTTAAATGAATCTGGACCAGGAAGAAGTCTTTTGGTACAGCGGATGAGAAAGAAAGGGGTAGAAATTATCTGCAATGCAAAAGTAGAGCGTGTGGAGGAAAAAACGATTTATTATAGAAAGGACGGAATCGAACAGTGTATTTCAGATGCGGATACGTTGGTGTTTGCTTTGGGTTATCGAAGTGAACATCAGACAGAGGAATGGTTAAAAGAGTGTGGGGCTTGCTATCGGGTGATTGGAGACGCCGAGCAGGTCGGAAATATAAAGGACGCTATTGCAGCAGGGTATGCTGCGGCTAGAGAGTGTTAGGGATAAAAAATAAAATAGAAAAAGAAACAGACAGAAAGGACGAAAAAACAATGAATCAGAAAAAATCTCTTTTATTGCAGCCATTAAAAGTAGGAAAGCAGACACTAAAGAATCGGATTATGTTTCCGCCTCTTACAACTGGTTATGAGGAACGGGACGGATCGATAGGAGAACGCAGTTTTCATTTTTATAAACGTTTGGCTGAGGGCGGTGCTTCTTATATTGTAATTGGAGATGTGGCTCCGGTAAATACGGCTTCTCCTACGCCGAAGTTTTGTGATGACAGTCAGATTTCTTCTTTTCAGCGGTTGGCTGATGCACTGCATGAATATGACTGTAAATTGGCTTTGCAGATTTTTCATCCAGAGTATGATGTGCCGGGAGTGGGACGGATGATTGTAGGGGCAATGGCAGCAGCGAAGGCGGCAGAGGCAGCGAAAGCAGCCGGAGATATGGAGCTTTTTCAGTCTAAGATGGAAGAGTCGAATCAGATGCGGAAAGATGCCTATGCGAAACTGCATCACGATATGCTTTATTTTGTAACGGAGGCTACGGTAGAGCAGTTAATGGAGATTAAAGCAGCGATTGTGGCTTGTGCAGAGCGGGCAGTAAAGGCGGGAGCAGATGCAATAGAGGTACATGGAGATCGGCTGATTGGTTCTCTTTGCTCGGAATTTATCAATCATCGGACAGATGCGTATGGCGGTTCATTGGAAAATCGGGTGCGGTATGCATTGGAGGTAGTGGCTGCGATAAGGAAAGCAGCACCGGATTTGATTTTGGAGTATAAGCTGCCGGTTATTATGACGAATGTGGATGGTTCTCTGCGTGGAAAGGGCGGTCTTTTGCCGGAGGAGGCAAAGAAATTTGCGGTGATGTTAGAGCAGGCAGGAGTGGATATGATTCAGGTGGCACAGGCAAATCATACCGGAAATATGGGAGATACAATTCCTCCTATGGGAACAATGCCTTATAATTGGACGCTTCCGATTGCGGAGGAGATTAAGGGATTAGTTTCAGTTCCGATTGCAACAGTGGGACGTGTGGTTACTGTGGAAGCAGGGGAGAAAATTCTGCAGGAGGGAAAAGCAGATATGATTGGCTATGGGCGTTCCCTTTTGACGGATCCAGATATTGCACGTAAAGTAGAGGCAGGGGAGCCGATTCGTACTTGTCTGAATTGTAATAAGGGATGTGTGGATGCGATTCAGAACCGCCGTTATATTTCCTGTGTGTTAAATGCAGAGAATGGAGATGAGGCAACGATTTCGATTCGTCCTGGTGAAGGAAAGAAGAAGGTGATCGTAGTTGGTGCTGGGATTGCTGGATTGGAGGCAGCACGAGTGGCTGCTAAGCGGGGCTATCAGGTGACGGTTTATGATACGGCAAAAGAGATAGGCGGACAGATTTTATTGGCTGCAGTGCCTCCTAGAAAGTCGGAGATTTTGCGGGCGGTGGAATATTATAAGGAAGTGTTTCCTGCACTGGGAGTTACGATTTTATTGGGACAGACCTGCAGTGTGGAGGATATGAATCGGGCAGATGCTGTGATTGCAGCGGTGGGAGCGGAGAATGTTATGCTTCCGGTGCCGGGAGCGGAGAGAAAGCAGGTGGTTTCTGCTTGGGATGTGTTGGCAGGTACGGTGCAGGTATCCGGGAAATGTGCGGTAATCGGAGGAGGTTTAGTTGGTACAGAGACAGCGGAATATCTGGTAGAGCAGGGGTGCAGCGTTTCGATTGTGGAGATGCTGGATAAGATTGCTGCCGGGGAATCTTCTACGATTTTGCCTATTATCTTGGAAGATTTTAAAAAGCATCAGGTTGAGCAGTATACGAATACAAAGGTAGTGGAGATTTTGGAGGATCGGGTGGAAGCGGTTCAGACGGAGACACAGGAGAAGGTGGAGATTCCTTGTGATTATGTGGTAATGGCAGTGGGATCGAAAAAGACAGCATTTTCTGTGGAGGGAGTGACGGTTCCTGTAACATTTGTCGGAGATTGTGCCGGGGAGAAAACAGCGGATATCGCTTGGGCGATTCGAAGCGGGTATCAGGCGGCAAATGAGATTTAGGATTTCGATTTGGTTGGAATTTGGTTTTGTTTTGCTTGAGTGGGGAAGGGAGTGCCTCCTCACTTAAGTTTTTTTGGGGGGTTATTTCTAAGGGGGACGCCAGAGAGCATCAGGGGTACACTGTTCCGCTCTTCGGAAAGCAGAAGTTCTAAGACTTCTGAATTTCGGTGCAGCCAGCCGGACGGATCGGCACGCAATTCGCCTCTGCAGGAGGCTAAACACGTGCCTTTTTCGGGCACAAGTGCCCTCAAATCCTAGAGATCGACAGAAGTCTAAGAACTTCTAGCTTTCCTCCGAAGTCACAGTGTACCCCTGATGCTCTCTGGCTGTATTGTTCCGTAATTTATGTTTCTTTTTTTATCTTTATTATTTAGAAGTTATAGTGAAATGAAAATCGCTTAATTGATACAAAGGGCAAAAATAGAATAACCGCAAAACCGCTGAAATAAAGGCATTTGACGATATGGGATACTGTTAGATGCCTTTTCTTTTTGTTTGTGAGAAAGTAGAGAGGTGCGTGAACTCTCCTCCATAAATTTGAACCCTCTGCTTCTGAAAATCTGAATCCCTTAAATCTGAACCCCTTAAGACAAAATGTATGTGTTTTTTGTAAATTTAAAGTCCATGATTTGTGAATATTCCTGCTATTTCTTCTGCGGTTTCCTGCATTCCTCTTTGAAACCAAACTTCAATCCAGCCATATAGAGAGTAAGCAACATACGCTTTCATATATGCTTCTTCTTTGGAGTGTTCGGGCTTTGGTCCACAAATATCGATAATTACATCTTTCAGAAGATAGATAAGATTCCTTTGATTTAGCAATTCATAAAACTCTCTGTGTTTTTCAAAATGTGCAAACATGGAGTAGAGAAATTTATTCTGTTCTCCATCCTTATCTGGCCATTCCTGAAATATTTTATTGATATATCTCCGCAGAATATCCTCTTTATTTTCAAAATTTCGATAAAAAGAAGCCCTTCCGATACCGGCAAGGTCGCACAGTTCGCTGATGGATATATCTCCGATTGGCTTGTCCCGCAGTAATTCCAGAAGTGCGTCCGTAATATGCTCTATGACATAAGCGTTTCTCGCTTCATTGCTGAACGGTGATACATTTTTTGGGGTTTGTCTCATTTTTCTGCCTCCTATTGACACTAAGAAAATCCATGATACAATTAAATCAACGAGACGATTGTTTCACCGTTATCATAACACGCTGAAAACAAAAAGTCAATAAATAATGACAGAAAGGAAAAGGAGAAATGACACTTACACAAAAACGGCTGATTATTGTATTGGTAATCATTATTATCGCCGCATTTTTAGGACGGCTGGCAGTCCGAGGGATTATGAATATTCTGCTCGGCGGAACATTGTTCGGAGGTAATTTCCTATGAAAACAGAAAAAAAGAAAGGCAGAGGTATGTTTGTATTTATTTGTGTAGCAGCGTTTCTTGTTTCCTTTGGGCTTGGAGTAGCTTCAAAATTTGTGATTCAGCCGTCATGGGCAAAACAATATTCTGTTCAATTAACGGATGAAATCGGAACGGTTTGTAAAGATATTTCCTACGGTGACGGCGAAGCCAACAAATTTGACCTGTATGTTCCCGCAGACGGAAGTAAAGAAAGTTACGGTTTGGTGGTTTATCTCCATGCAGGCGGATTCACACAGGGGGATAAATCGGGGGACGCTGAAATGCTTTCATGGCTGTGTTCCAAAGGTTATGTTGCGGCAGGAATCAACTATACTCTGCGTAACGAAACGAATAATAAAAGCGTATATTCACAGTCAATGGAAATCAAAGAGGCTATGCCAAAGGTCGTGGAAGAGGCGGAACGTCTTGGATACCATATAGACAAATTGGCTATGGCAGGCGGTTCAGCTGGTCATGCACTTGCTATGATTTATGCTTATAGAGATGCGGACGAATCGCCGGTTCCGGTCAAATTGTTATTTGGTGCTGTGGGACCTTCTAGCTTTTATACGGAAGATTGGGATATTTATGGCTTTGATCGAGACACGGATGAATCAAGAGAAGGTGCCGCCGGTCTTTTAGGTGTTATGGGAGGTGTGGAATTGACGCCGGAAATGATAAAAGACGGCTCTTATATAGAAAAGTTAAAGCCTATATCGGCAGTCATGTGGGTGGACGAAAATACCGTTCCGAGTGTTGTTGCATATGGAAAATATGATAGGATTCAGCCATATAAAGGCTCTCAAAGATTATTAGAAGCTTATAAACAGTATTCGGTGGATTACAAATATTTTGAATGTTCACATTCCGGTCACGGACTGCAAAATGATAACAAAATATATAAAGAATATATGGAAGCTGTAGAACAATATCTGAATCAATATATGCCGGTGAATTAACTGCGATAACCTGTTCTACTACAAGGGTGAGACATGGGAAGAAATCAAGCGACAGAATATCCGATTTGACTCGGTTTATTGACAAATTAGAACAATTTTTACTATTGGATATGCTGTTCTTTGAGTTTGAATCCTCCCCTACAAGGCAATTTGATTATAGAAGAATCTTGGACTATCTGCCGGAACGTTTTTGGGTCTGGCGGATATTTTTTTTAAAGAGAGAAATTTCGTCTTTTTTGCTTTATGTATTATTTAGATAAAAAATGGGAACAATATAAAGGCAGAACAAAAAATGCAACAGTTTGTATAAAATGTTGCATTTTTTGTTCTACTCTGTATATCGGCAGTAAGCGGGATTAATTTATAGTTTTTGTGATGGTTTTTTATATTTTTTAATTTTTTGGTTTTGGGTTCTATAGTTCTAGACGTAAAAATACTTGATCTTTATCTTCTTGTTCAATTCCTAGATATCGCTTTGTAATAGCATAAGAGGAGTGGTTATAGATCGCTACTAAAAGTGCGGGATTGGTTCCGTTTGCCCATGCGTGATAGCCAAATGTTTTTCTTAAAGAGTGGCAGCTTATTGTTCCGGGGAGATTTAAGGAATCCCATGCTTGGCGGATAATGCGAAAGGCTTGTTCTCGGCAGATGGGTTTGTTTCGGGTTCTTACTTTAAAAATATATTGATTTCTGCTGATCGGAGAGATGCTTTCTAAATAGAGGGAAAGGGCTTGGATACTGGCATGGTTTAGTGCAACCATGGTATGTTTTTGGGTTTTTTGTTCGGTAAGTGTGATATGTGAGAGAAAGGTTTTACTAGGAATATGGTAAACCTGATCCCATGTTAGAGATAGGAGATCACTGATTCGAAGTGCAGTGTTAAGTCCGGTGCAGATAAGGGCGTAATTTCTTAGGTTTCGTTTTTCGTTTAGATAATAGTTCTTGAGTTGTTCTAAGTTGTTGATATCTTTAATTGGCTGTGTGGTTCCCATAGTTGATTTCCTCCTTGAATTGGTTTATTTTCCTGCTTTGTTAAGAATCTAAAATACAACAGTGTATACAAATTGTTGTAAATTGTTTTTTTAGAAATTTTGGAAAGCAGTAGGGACAATAACCAGTATTGTAATACAAACAAGGAGGTTAAAGATGCTGAATTTAACGATAAAACCGGGTGAATTTTTTATGATTGGGGATGAGATTCGGGTAGTTTTTGTAGGAGGAACGGCAAATAATGCAAAAATTATGATAGACGCACCACGGACTTTTAATATTGTAAGGGGAAAAGTATTAGAACGGAACGCCAGAGAGCAGGGAGAAGAAGTGCCGCAGAGGTTTTATCCTGAGAAATCTATTTCAGCAGAACGGATGCATCGGTTTATTGAGAAACAGAGAAAAGTTGGTAATAATGAAATGCTAACCTAGGGGTATTTCTTATTATATAGAATTTAGCAGCACTGCAATTTAGCAGAAGGAAATCAAGAACAGGGGAACGGATTCCCCGGAAAACAACACGGAGGTAATGAATTATGAGTATGGTAGTACAACACAATCTAACAGCAATGAATGCGAATCGTATGTTGGGATTAACAACAAGGGCACAGGCAAAGTCTACAGAGAAATTGTCATCTGGTTATAAGATTAACCGTGCAGCAGATAATGCAGCCGGATTGTCTATCAGTGAAAAGATGAGAAAGCAGATTAGAGGGTTATCACAGGCCTCGAATAATGCACAGGATGGTATTTCTTGTGTACAGACTGCTGAAGGTGCGATGAATGAAGTGCAGTATATGCTTCAGAGAATGAATGAACTTGCTGTACAGGCAGCAAACGGAACCATGTCAGAGAATGACAGAAGTTATATTCAGGCGGAAGTGGATCAGCTTTTGGAAGAAATTGACCGTGTATCCGAAACTACAAAGTTTAATGAAACTTATCTGTTAAAGGGTGATGGAGCCGGAGTGGTGGAAACGATAAATAATCAATATAAGCTTCAGGATGAGGCAAAGAAACCGGCAGAGATTACATTTGACAGTGATGCAGCTACTACAGGAAAGACAGTAAATGCTGCTTATAAGAATACTGTTACACCGGGATTAAGCCTGGAGGCTATTGATTCGGCATTTGAATCGGGTAAGAGCTTTATTAGTCTTAGTGTGAATTCTACTAATGTAGATAGTACCTATGAAATCTCATTG
>CAJUEI010000121.1 GCA_910585255.1 uncultured Lachnospiraceae bacterium | reverse complement strand
AGGTGCTGTCTTTTAGCACCTTAGTGTCCGCTGCGAGGAAGCCTTAGTGCAAACGGCCCCAGCAAAGAATTCCTCTATGCTGCATACGTCCGGATCACGTTTTTTAAATAGAGAAAGAGGATTATAGGATAAGGATTTAGGGTGGAATGGATGCAGATTGTTTTAAAGATTATGGAAACGGTTTTTTATATTGTGCTGGTTTATGTTATTTTGGAGGCTGCATGTGAATATCGGATGGGCAGGCATTGGCTGGTTCGGGCGTTTTATGCAAAAACTCCTTATCAGGCTCTTTTTACTAAAATGCAGTGTGCAAAAGATATAGAGCCGCAGGATTTGGGAAAACTGACCTATGTTGGGTATATTGGGGTTGTGCTTTCTACGGCTGGGCTGATTTTTCTTGTTTTATATTCGATTTATCAGGTGTGCAGAGGGGTTTCTTTTTCGTGGAGTTTTCGGATTCAGTTATGGGCATCCTGTAGCTTTGTATGGGGAGTTTTTTCTGTTGTGTTTCAGATGATAGACAGTTTGATTGCATGGATAATCGGGTTATTTTAGAAGAATAGGCAACTTTATCTATGCATAAAATGGTAAAAAAGTTTGAGATAGGAGCAGATGTGAGCGATAAAAAATGGGAACTGACACTGGCCCTGATTTTATTGACCATAGTATCTTTGTTAGCGGAACGTTCGGAATTATTAGCAGTGGTAGCACCGGCAGAACAAAAGAGTGTGGTGGTGCTGGATGCTGGACATGGGGGGATGGACTCCGGTAAGGTGGCAGTAAACAATATACTAGAAAAGGATATTAATTTAAAAATTGTATATTTTTTAAAAACTGCTTTGGAAGAACAAGGAATTACTGTAGTTTTGACTAGAGAGGATGAAGATGGGCTTTATCAGGAGGGGGATTCGAATAAAAAGCTTGCCGATATGAGAAAACGCTGTGAGATTATAGAAAAAAGCG
Organism: uncultured Lachnospiraceae bacterium; assembly: GCA_910585255.1. Taxonomy (GTDB): domain Bacteria; phylum Bacillota; class Clostridia; order Lachnospirales; family Lachnospiraceae; genus MGBC114844. The sequence goes on along the minus strand of CAJUEI010000121.1, from coordinate 10,119 downwards.
GCTGTATTTTGGCGGTTAGTATTCATCAGAATAGTTATCATGAGGCAGCAGCCAGTGGACCGCAGGTGTTTTATTATGTCACATCAGAAAAGGGGAAAAAGATAGCAGAAACTTTGCAGAATAGCTTGGTGGAGGGACTGAATCCGGCAAAGATAAGAACGGCAAAATCGAATGATAATTATTATCTGCTGAAAAATGTGTCCTGTCCGATTGTTATCGTGGAGTGTGGATTTCTTTCGAATTGGGAGGAAGCGGAACTTTTGTGTACGGAAGAATATCAAAAGAAGGTGGCGGAAACTTTGGCAGAGGGGATTTTGGAGTATTTGAAAACGGTTTCGTAAATATGGATGGAATTAGAAGAAATTCTGTTTTTTACAAAAAGTGTCAGAGAGTCAGATGAAATAAACTTGTTGACATTTATACGGAAAAATGGTATTTTAGTAACAAAAGAAAAATTCTTTATTTACAAGAAGAAGTTGAGGAGAGGGCATGAAAACACAGCAGATATTGATTGTGGATGATGGAGAGGTGAATCGGGCGATACTGAATGAAATGTTTCGGGAGGAGTATGAGACAATTGAGGCATCGAACGGTCAGGATGCAATCTATGAAATTGAGAAAAATCATAATATTGTGTTGATTTTGTTGGATATTGTAATGCCTATTTTAAATGGGTTTCGAGTATTGGATTATATGAAGGAACATAATTTGCTGGATCAGATTCCAGTTATTTTGATTACCAGCGAGACAGTAAGGGACAGTGAGGATAAGGCATATTCTTATGGAGTGGCAGATGTAATGCATAAGCCGTTTTATCCGCATATTGTAAAGAGAAGAAGTAAAAATATTATTGAACTTTATCAAAATAAACGAAATATGGAGATTCGCTTAAAGGAGCAGGAGAGTGCGATTCGGGCGAAGGAGAAAGAGATTCGTAAGGGCAATGAACTGATGATTGAGGCGTTAAGCTCAATTGTGGAGTTTAGAAGTGCAGAGACAGGAGAACATACCAGACGGATTAAATATTTTACAAGAATATTGTTAAAATATTTAATGCATTATTTTCCAAAGTATGGTCTGACAGAGGATCAAATGGAGGAGATTATTCGGGCGTCTGCACTGCATGATATTGGGAAAATCGGAATTCCAGATGCTATTTTATTAAAGCCGGCACGTTTAACGGATGAAGAATACGAGATTATGAAATCGCATACAACTATTGGGTGTGAGATGCTGGAAAAGTGTTATCGGGATAAGACAAGTGACTTTTATCACTATTGTTATGAAATCTGCCGCTATCATCATGAGAGATGGGACGGGGGAGGCTATCCGGATCATCTGGTAGGAGATAAGATACCGCTTAGTGCACAGGTTGTTGCAGTTGCGGATGTGTATGACGCATTGGTAAGTCCAAGGGTATATAAGGAATCATTTACAAATAGTGAGGCATTTGATATGATTTTAAAGGGGGAATGTGGTGAATTTGCACCGGATATACTGGAATGCTTTGAGCTTGCCAGAGAGGAGTTCTTCAATATTGTGGAAGTAATTAAGATGTTTAATTTTTTATGATATTTGAAACAGATAGAAAGGCAGCAAAAATATTTATTTTTGTTGCCCTCTTTTGAGTTTGGACTGAGGAGGAATAATATGGAACAAAAGGAAAGTGATGTCTCACCTGTACCTGTAGAAAAAATTTCTTTAAGGGAAAAGGCTTTTTTCATAGAAAAAAATTTTTTTATGGAGAGAGCATTGGAAATGATTCTGATGTTTGATCAAAAGGGAAATATTTTTTATGGGAATATGGCAGCGGGAAAGAAATTAGAGTATGAAGATAAATTATGCGGCAGGAATATCAGTGATATTTTTCCTAATACGTTTAAGACCTCTGAAGACGGATTTGAAACAGATTTTGCATTTGAAGATAAAGTAGAAAATATGGTGGCATATCGAAAGAATAATACTTGTTTTCCGGTAGAAGCAAAAGTGATAAGGAATGAAGAAGTTCCAAATACATATTTATGTGTGGCAAATGATATATTGGAGAAGGAATTTTTAAGCAGAGAGATTGAGCAGGTAAGACAGGAGGCACAGCAGGCAGCAAAGGTGAAGTCTGAATTTGTGGCAAATGTTACGCATGAACTGCGTACACCGGTCAATGGGATATTGGGGAATGTCCGGGAACTGCTGAGTGAGGAAGTAGATTCTCATATAGAAAAAGGGCTGCGGATTATTGAGCGGTGCTGTGGGGATATGAATAAAATTATTAATAATATTTTGGATTTCTCAAAACTGGAAGCGGGAAAATTTACATTGGAACTGCGGAGATTTCATTTTCGAAATATGTTGGATTATGTAAAGGCACAGCATATTAATAAGATTACGGAAAAGGGACTGGGATTTTTTATGACGGTTTCTCCTCAGGTACCAGAGTATATTGTAGGGGACGAACTGCGGATTGTACAGATTTTAAATAATTTGCTGTCCAATGCATTAAAGTTTACGGCATTAGGAAAGATTACGGTAGAAATTTTTCGGACGGCACAGATCAATGATAAAGTGGAACTGTTTTTTATTGTTTCGGATACAGGAATTGGAATTGATCAGGCAGATAAAGAGAAGCTGTTTCAGAGTTTTTCTCAGGTGGACGCTTCTATTTCTAGAAAGTATGGAGGAACCGGTTTAGGGCTGAATATCTGTAAGCAGCTTGTGGAACTGATGGGCGGAAGAGTAGAAGTGGAAAGCGAAAAAAATAGGGGAAGTAATTTTTCGTTTTCTGCATGGGTAGGAGTTGCAGAGGAGGATATGGCACTGCTTCAGGAGGAAGATAAGTCAGCATTGACGCCTGCTTTTTCAGTTGGTTTTGGGGATGGCACAAAAGATGTCGATCCGATTCGGGAATATGGAACAAGGGAAAATCAAGAAAATTTAAAGCGGACATTATCGAAATTGATTCTTTGTGTGGAGATGGAGAATTGGGAGAAGGCAGAGATGTTTATGGAGACAGTAAAACAGTTGACAGAGGGGGCACCACGGGAGGTCAGCCGGCTGGTTTTACGATTAAAGATGGCGATTCAAAAGGAAAATTATGATAAGGTAACAGCGGAGTATAATGGATTGATAGAAATGATATAGATAATAAAAGTGAAGCAGCAGAAGGGAGGCGGATTGATGGACTATCAGGGAATCAATGCGGGAAAAGAGCGGATTTTGATTGTGGATGATATGGAAACGAATCGATTAATTTTGGAAGATATTATAATCAATATGGGTTATTCTCCTGTTTTAGCAGAAAGCGGGGAAGAGGCTTTGGAGATTATACCGCAGCTGTCGCCTCACCTAATATTAACAGATATTTCTATGCCGGGAATTGATGGATATCAGCTCTGTAAAATTTTAAAGGGGAATGAGAAAACAAAAGATATTTCTGTTATCTTTATTTCGGCATTTGACAATCCAGAGGATATTGTAGAGGGGTTTTTACTGGGAGGCGAAGATTATATTACGAAACCGTTTGTTCCTGAGATTATACAGGCACGGGTGGGAGTACATCTTCGGCTGCTGAAGGCAAAACGGGAATTGGTGGAACTGAATCGAAGGCTGCAGGTTTCGGTTAGCGAACAGTTAAGACAGATGGAGATGGAGAAAAAGAATATCTTATATGCACTGGCTAATATCGCTTCCCGAAATTCGAGTTATGAGGAGAAACATATTGAACGGTTAAAATATAATTGTCAGATATTAGCACAAGGGATGCAACTGTCTCTTCAATTTGGAGATAAAATATCCGATACATTTATTGATACAATTGAATTGGCAGCACCCCTTTGTGATATTGGAAAAATTGGAATCTCAAAAGAAATTTTGCAGAAGAAGTCGGATTTAACAGAAGAAGAAATTGCAATTATAGAAAGTCATACCAATATTGGGGCAAAACTTCTGGAAGATTTACATGTCAATAATGATTATAATGAGTTTATCAGTACCTCAATAGATATTACACGTTATCACCATGAAAATTGGGATGGAAGCGGCTATCCAGATGGTTTAAAGCAGAATGAAATTCCGCTTGCGGCACAGATTGTTTCAGTTGTGTCGGCTTATTGTACATTGACGGGAGAGAAAGGATTGGGCAGAGAGGAAGCATTAGGGCAAATGGGGAAGGATTCTGGTATTCGATTTAATCCAGATATCTTTGCTATCTTTTGTAAGATATCGCGTCAATTATGTTAGACCGGGAGGGAAAAAAGGTGATAACAGAGGAAGAATTTATTCGGGTTTCCACTTATATGAAACAGCACTATGGGATCGATTTAAGCCAGAAAAAAGTGATTATTAATGGTCGAATGGAAAATTATATCCGATCGAACGGCTGGAAGAATTTCAGCGAATATTTAAATGCAATGGAAGCGGATCACTCTGGTACTTTGGAGAAAGTATTGGTCAATTTTCTGACAACAAACCATACTTATTTTATGAGGGAATTTGAACACTTTGATTATTTTAGAACGGTAGTGCTTCCTTGGCTGAAGAAAAAGGAAAGCAGCAAGAAGGATCTGCGGATCTGGTGCGGTGCTGCTTCTACCGGAGAAGAACCCTATATGATTGCGATGGTGCTGGCTGATTTTTTTGGAATGGAGCGGAGCCAATGGGATACAAAGGTGTTAGCAACCGATATTTCTACCAAAGTATTGCAGCAAGCGATTGCAGGCGTGTATACGGCGGAGCAGCTAAAAAATTTGCCGGAACAGTGGAAGAAGCATTTTTTTACGCCGATTGCCGGAGGGATGCAGTATAGGGTAACAGACGATTTAAAAAAGGAAGTGATCTTTCGTCAATTTAATTTGATGGATCCGTTTCCGTTTAAGAAAAAATTACATACAGTCTTCTTACGAAATGTAATGATATATTTTGACGATAAGACAAAGAAAGCATTGGTTCAGAAAGTATATGATAATATGGAACCGGGAGGCTATTTGTTTATTGGGACAACAGAAACATTAGATCGAAACAGTACACCGTTTCAGATTGTCCAACCGTCAATATTTAGAAAGAAGGAAGGAAAATAAAAGATGCGGCCGATTAGAGTTTTAGTTGTAGATGATTCTATCGTATTTCGAGAGCTGCTGGTACAAAATTTAAGCAGAGATCCTGCAATACAGGTGGTAGCAACCGCAAAAGATCCGTTCGAGGCAAGAGATGCTATTTTGGCACATAGACCAGATGTGATGACATTGGATGTGGAACTTCCAAGAATGAGCGGAATTGAATTTTTGCGGAAGCTGATGCCACAGTATCCGCTTCCGGTTGTGGTAATCAGTGCATTAAGCGATAAAGTATTTGATGCAATGAATGCGGGAGCGGTGGATTTTGTAGCAAAACCAGCTGTATCGAGTCGGACGCAGTTACAGGATTTTATTCGAAACGAACTTTTAGTAAAGATTAAAATTGCGTCTACTGCTAAGATTGGGAATATTAAAAAAGTTGCTATGGTACAGGAACAGCAGCATCTCTCGGTAAAAGGAAATAATTTAGTTGTAGCAATCGGTGCTTCTACAGGAGGAACAGAAGCTATCTTTTCTGTAGTCAAAGATTATGGAACTGATATTCCGGGGATTGTAATCGTGCAGCATATGCCGCCTGGATTTACGGAAATGTATGCAAAGCGGTTAAATGATCAGTGTCGAATTCGGGTAAAAGAGGCACGAACAGGGGATCGGGTGCTGCCCGGGCATGCACTGATTGCACCGGGCGGAGATATGCATATGCATTTGGTAAAAGTCAATGGGGCTTATCAGGTGGAAGTAAAGAAAGGACCGAAAGTCAATGGACACTGTCCTTCAGTAGATGTATTATTTGATTCGGTTGCAAAGGCAGCGGGTTCTTGTGCCGTAGGAATTATTCTTACTGGCATGGGAGGAGACGGAGCAAAAGGTCTGCTGGCTATGAGGAAAGCGGGAGCTAGAACGATAGGACAGGATGAATCTACTTGTGTGGTATATGGGATGCCTAAAGTTGCTTATGATCTGGGGGCGGTGGAATATCAAGAGAAACTGACGGATATCGCAGGAAGGACATATGCATTATTAAATAAAATGTAGAGGAGAGAAGATATGAAGATTCTATTAGCAGAAGACGATTTTGTAACAAGAAAATTTATGGTAAACTTTTTGTCCAAGTATGGAGAGTGTGATGTAACGGTTGATGGAATGGAAGCAGTGGACGCCTTTATGATGGCTTTAGAGGATGATGAGCCTTATGATTTAGTATGTTTGGATATTATGATGCCGGTTATGGACGGTTATCAAGCTTTGATGGGAATTCGAAATCTGGAAAAGCAGAGAAATGTGCCAGAGGATAAGGCGGTTAAGGTAATTATGACAACTGCTTTAAATGAAGAGAGAAATGTAAAGATGGCATTTGAGCTGGGATGTACGATTTATTCAGGAAAACCGATTGATCAGGGAAGATTTGAGCAGGCGTTAAAGAAATTGAATCTGATCTAACAGAAGAACAAATAAGAATATGCAGGAAAGGAGAAGGATATGGCAGAAGAATTTAACACAGAAGACATGCTGGAAATTTATCTATTTGAAAATCAGCAGCTGTTAGAACAACTTCAGGAAATTGTTTTAGAGCAAAAAGATGCAGATTGTTTTGATGAAGACAGCATAAATGAAATATTCAGAACCATGCATACCATTAAGGGTTCCTCTGGTATTATGATGTTCGACAATATAACGGCTGTATCGCATAAATTGGAGGATGTCTTTTACTATTTAAGAGAATCTCATCCAGAAAATGTGCCTCATGTAGAATTAGTGGAGCATGTACTGGAGGTAGAAGATTTTATATCGAATGAAATGGAAAAGATCCGCAACGGAGATGCTGTTGACGGAGATGCCAGTGAATTGATTGCTAACTTGGACAAATTCTTAGAAGGAATTAAAAGTGGCTCAAAGGGGAAGGGAACCACACCTCCTCGGGAAAATGTACATGAGGAGCCAAAGCAGTTTTATATTGCTCCTGTAGCAACAAGTGCAAGCCGTTTTTATAAAATTTATATTACTTTTTTTCCAGGCACTCAAATGGCAAATATTCATGCCTATAAAACGGTGTATGCATTGAGAGAATTGGCAGAGGATCTGTTATATTCGCCGGAGGATATTATATCGGACGAGAGCAGTTCCGAGGTGATTTTGCAGGATGGATTTCGAATGTTACTGCAGGCACAGTGCAGTGAAGAAGATATTCGAAAGGTGATTAGCGAAGGATATGATATCCAAAAGGTAGAGATTTTTGAGTGTAAAGCGGAAGAATTTTTACAGGGCTTTGATTTTGGCGGGCATGAGGATGTACATATTGATTTGGATTCTAGTGTAGAAGTGATTGAGGCACGGGCACAGGCAGCAGCAGAAGAGCCGGAAAAGAAACCAGAAAAACCGCAGATTGCACCCGGAGATTTTGTTATTAAGTCCAAAGAGCCAGGGAAGCAGAAAAAGCTGGCAAAGGATAAATCCAAAACGGAGAAGGCGTCTTTTATCAGTGTAAATGTAAGCAAAATGGATCAATTAATGGATTTAATCGGAGAACTGGTAATTTCAGAATCAGTGGTGCTGCAGAATCCAGATTTAAAAGTTCCTGGATTAAATCTTGCTAATTTTAATAAAGCGGCTGCACAGCTTGCTAAAATTTCTACAGATTTACAGAATGTAATTATGTCTATGCGGATGGTTCCTTTGACTAATACCTTTCAGAAGATGAACCGTATTGTATTTGATGTCTCTAGAAAACTTGGAAAAGATATTGAATTTGAAATGATTGGAGAACAAACTGAGGTAGATAAAAATATTATTGAGCATATCTCCGATCCATTGATGCATTTAGTAAGAAATGCAGTCGATCATGGAATCGAGACGAATAAGGAGCGAATCGATAGCGGAAAGTCAGATAAAGGAAAAGTTACTCTAATGGCAAGAACAGAGGCCGGCAAAGTATGGATTAGTGTACAGGATAACGGAAAGGGATTAGAGCGGGATAAGATTCTTGCAAAGGCAAAAAAACAGGGAATTTTAGATGAGAAAAAGCCGATTGAATCCTATACCGATAAAGAGATTTATCAGTTTATTACACTGCCGGGATTTTCAACCAATGAGCAGATTACGGAGTATTCTGGACGAGGCGTTGGTATGGATGTAGTTGTACAGAATATTCAGGCAATCGGCGGTATGTTAGATATTGAGAGCACGCCGGGATTTGGAAGTACTATGAGTTTAAAAATTCCGCTTACTCTGGCAATTATTGATGGAATTGTTATGAAGACAGGAGAATCCTCGTTTGTATTGGAGACAGGCGTAATTAAAGAGTTTGTCCGTGTCAGTGAAGAGATGATGATCCATGAACCAAATGGAGAGGAATATATTATGATTCGTGGGGATTGTTTCCCGGTACTCCGTTTAGGGGAATGGTATGGCATGAGTAATTATGAAAGTTCAATAGAGGAAGGAATTATGCTGATTCTGGAAGTAGAAGATAAAAAGATCTGTCTCTTTGTGGATAAGCTGGTTGGAGAACAGGAGATTGTAGTAAAGCCGATTCCGTCCTATATCAAAAAGGTAAAGGGCTTATCAGGCTGTACACAGTTAGGGGATGGAAGCATTGCTTTGATATTAGATCCTGCTGGTTTGGTGGAATAAGTAGATAGAAAGGAACGGTGTCTGGTATGACAAGCGAAATCAAAAAGGTGACAAAAGAAGCGGAAACAGATGAACATGACGTACAAAAAGGGAAGTATATGACCTTTAAATCTGGAAATGAATATTTTGGTCTTCGAATTCAGTATGTAAATGAAATTATTCAGTTTCAGACTATTACGGCGATTCCAGAAACAGAGGATTATATTAAAGGATTAATCAATTTAAGAGGAAAAGTGATTCCTGTAATAGATGTACGTCTGCGATTTAAGCAAAAACCATTTGAGTATAACGACAGAACTTGCATTATTGTAATTAGTGTAAAGTCTACTGTAGTGGGGCTGATTGTAGAGAAAATTGCAGAAGTAGTGGAGATAAAGGAAGAAAATATTCTGCCGCCTCCTACAATTGGACGTGGAGATAAAACACATAACAAGTATGTATATGGTATTGGTAAAGTGGGAGATTCTGTAAAGCTATTGTTAGATCCTGATAAATTGTTAAATGATGAAGATATGTCAGTGATAGAACAAGTGAGTGACATCAATTTGGAAGAGGAATGAGAGGTAAAAACAATGAAAAATATGAAAGTAAAGACAAAATTGATTTTAGGATTTATGATACCAATTATACTTACTATAGCAAATGTAATTCTTGGAAATTTAATTACAAAGCAAGCAGCAGTTTCACAAAATTCAGAAACTTTTGCAAGAAATGCAAATCTGTTCACAATGGGAATTTTGGTTCTTTCTATAATTATTACTCTTGGAATTGCATTGTATCTGATTGCATTAATTGAACGTTCAGTAGCACAGTTATCCAGTGCAGCAAAAGAGATTGCTATGGGACATGTGGATGTAGAATTGGTAAAGTATAATAATGATGAGTTTGGTGATTTGGTGGATGAATATACCAAAGTAGTTGAAAATATTAGAATACAGGCAAAGGTTGCAGAGGAAGTAGCAAACGGAAATCTGATGGTTACGGTTGTGCCGAATTCCGCTAATGATTTATTAGGAAATTCTTTAAAAAAATTGGTAGAGGATAATCTAAATACATTGACCAATATCAGTGATGCAGGTTCTCAAGTAACGATAAGTTCTTCTCAAGTAGCGAGTGCAAGTCAGGCTTTGGCTCAGGGTTCTACAGAGCAGGCAAGTGCGATTGAAGAGATTACCGCATCGATTGATGAGATTGCAGAAAAGACAAAACAAAATGCAGAAGAAGCTAATTCTGCTGCAGGCTTGGTAGTGCAGGCGATTGGAGAGGTAAAGCAGGGAAATGTACAGATGCAGGATATGATCTCTGCTATGCGTGATATTAATAAGTCTTCTGAAAGTATCTCTAAGATTATTAAAGTAATTGATGATATTGCATTTCAGACCAATATTCTTGCATTAAATGCAGCAATAGAAGCAGCGAGAGC
>CAJUEI010000120.1 GCA_910585255.1 uncultured Lachnospiraceae bacterium | reverse complement strand
GACAAGCTGCGATAGCAGCATAAGATGATGAGGAAGTAGCGGAGCAGATTCCGAATTTCCTTTGACTAGAAAATCAGCTGCCTTTTTTATGTACACGGGCATTTAAAGGAACCATGGGATAAACGTTTAATAAGAAGCAACCACTAAGTTGCGGAAAAGTGGTGGTATGCAACCGCAGTTGCGGGTAAAATATAGATATGTGAAGCACAGAAATATAGAAATATTGTTATAGGAGGTATTTGTGTGAAATTATGAGGTTAAGTGAAGAAATTAAACAGGCAAGAAAAGAAAAACATTTGTCTCAGGAAGACCTGGCAGAACAGTTGGGAGTCAGCAGACAAGCAGTGTCCAAATGGGAAAATGGAATGGCACTACCTCAGGGTATTAATAGGGAAATGTTGAATAAGATTTTGGAATTAAAAACGATACAAGAAACAGAAGAAATTTCAGAAATTAAGAAACATTCTGTAATATGGAGAGGCAGCTGGACTTTAGCAGTAGTGATGTCAGTTGTTGCATTAATCTTTGGAATAATGCTTGTTAGTCTGATAAGGAAACAAAAACAACCAGAAGAAGTTCCTTTATATTTAAAAACTGTGCAGTTCTATGATAAGAATCAGAACATTGTGAATTCTGAAGCCCTGTGGTACAATGCTGCTCGAATAGAGAGCATCCTGCTCCAATGGGAGGGAGGTACTCCAACGAATATCAAAGTTTTTCGAATACCTACTGGTTCTGAAACAATGGAACAGGTGGAGCTGCTTTTGACAAAAAGTATCCCAGACGGAGATGAATTTGTTCTTTTAAATGCAGAAATTTTAAAAAATATTGGAATGAGCAATCATCTTTTTTTTGAACTGGATTTTGGTACAGAAATTGTAATATCAGAGGAGTATAATATCCTTTATGATGAAACGATACTGCCCGATCTGGACAACATCGAAACGCTGCCCTGAAATGATATTTGATAAGTTTTCCTCTGAAATTTGACTATACTTTTTTAATAAAATAGTATATAGTAAAATCAGTGGTAAATCGAAATTAATGGAGGAAACAGACATGAGATTCAAACCTTTGGAGATAGTTGACAAATTAGGAAGAACGATCATTTTACGAAATGCAGAGGTTTCCGATGCAGATACCTTAATTCAATATTTGAGAATTACAGCTGGTGAAACACCCTATTTAATTAGAGAGCCAGATGAGGTTTGTTTAACATGCGAACAGGAAGAAAATTTTATAAAAAGGTGCATAGATGCGGAGCGGGAATTGATGATGATTGCGACAATAGATGGAAAACATATTGGTAATTGTTCCCTAATGAGTGTTGGTTCATACAAAAGGTATTCTCATCGGTGTGAAGTGGCCATTGCCTTGTACCAGGAATTTTGTGGAAATGGAATTGGAAAAATAATGCTGCAGACTATATTAGATATAGCAAAGAAGGTCGGTTATGAACAAGCTGAACTGGAAGTAATATCGGATAATAAAGGTGCTATCGCCTTGTATAAAATGCTGGGATTTGAGAAATATGGATGTTTTCCGAAAAATATAAAATATGCAGACGGCAGATATGCAAATGCAGATTGGATGATGAAGCAACTATAATTTTCAATATTTATAGATTTTGGTGTAAACCATATCTCTAATGAATATCCGTAACTAATATTTGATATCTTCTCCTATGACACAAGAAAGTCCCCCAACCCACCACTTTTACCTTCACGGCTTAAAAGCGGGGGACTTCCTTAATAGGTTAAATAAATTTTCTGCAATTTCGTTTATCAAGTATCTATATCTGATTTCTTAATATTTTTGAAACGTTTCCATATAACTTATTTAAAAAACAGGAAAAACTCAAACGGCGTTTGTAAATTTACCTAAGATTTGTAGTCTAATATAGCTAGATTAACTATTTGCAAAGTAAATATTAAAAATATCCTTTATTTTTCCGATAAATTAATAAAAGACTTAAAGCGGCGGTTCGGCGGATAGATGAGATTTGATAGAAGAGAGGATATTAAAAGATGAATATTAATGGAATAAAACAAAATTACGATTATTTGAAAATAACTGCAAATAATACACAAAGCAAATTAAATTTTAGAGAAGCAATTTCAAAGACCGTGGAGCAGCCAGTTAATCTTTCTATTTCTAATGAAGGAAAAACTATGCTGCGGAAAATGGTAAGTAAATCAGAACCGGATTTCGATTATACCAATGTCAAAAAATTGACCGTACAAAATACAAATGAGGTTGCATGGGAACATTATACCGCTATGCGGGACATCAGTAGTCAGACAATAAAAGATGGAAATTATAATGTAGAAAAGATCATGAAATCTATTATGGATGCATATGAAACTCGTTACAATGAAATTGTAAAAGAACATGAAAGTGGAGACCGTGAAGTTTCCTATCAGCTTACAGGGAAAAGCTTCCTGACACTGGAAGAAGATTTAGCCGGGCTGGATCAGGCTTATAAAATGCGGCTGGCAAATTTGGAAGGATACATTACCTGTCAGCAAACAAATAAAGCATTTGAAAATCCAGACAGTTCCTGGTATTTTTATAGAAATAGAAACAGTTCTCAAAGTGAAGGAAAAACACCGGATAAAATCCCATGTTTAGATACAGAATACAGGAATTATGCAGTTTCCATAATGAATCTGGCAAAAGAAACGTTTTTAACAGTATTTAAAAATTCCGGCTATAAAAAAGGAACGGCGATAGGGATACTTTCCGATATTTTAAATAAGAATACAAGTTTTACAGCCAATTCTCAAAATTTATTTTTGTAGATTGGAGCGGATAGAAAGGAGTTTTTCAAAAACATTTAACAAAAGTATTAGGACTTCGCATTTGGGAAAAATAAGAGTTAGATAGGATGAGATAGGATGAAAATTGCAGTTTGTGAGGATGAAGAAACCGAACGGCAGTGGATCAGACAGCTTTTATTGAAATGGGGTAAAAGCAGAAACGAAATGGTAGAAACGGTATGTTTTTCTAGTGGAGAATCGTTTTTATTTTCTTGGGAAGAAGATAAAAGTTATGATTTGCTGATCTTAGATATTGAGATGGGTAAAGTAAGCGGAATGGAGCTTGCAAAAAAAGTACGGGGAGAAGGAAGTGAAATTCCGATTCTATTTGTTACCGGATATGAGGAATATATGGTTTTAGGATATGAAGTATCTGCTATTCATTATTTAGTAAAGCCGCTTTTAGAAGAACGGCTTTTTGCTGTACTAGAGCGGGTAAAAGAAGTAGTAAAACCAAAGGAAAAAATTCTTTTTTTAGGAGAGGATGGAATGATTTCTTTTCCGGTTTCTAAAATCTGGTATATTGAAGCATACGGGCACCAGTGTATTATGGTAACAGAAAAAAAGAGACAGATTCTTCGGGAAACGATTAGTGCAGTAGAAAAAAAGTTAAAAGGAAAAAAAGAGTTTATCCGCTGCCATCGTTCTTATTTGATAAATTTGGGATATGTTGCAGCAGTGCTGCGTCAGGAAGTGGTACTAGATAATGAAGAACGAATTCCGTTAAGCCGGCGGCTTGGGAAAGAAGTCTATCAGGCTTTTATACAAAATTACAAATAGAGGGAAGGAAGAAGCAACCATGGGTTTGGAATGGCAGGGGATTTTACTGTTTTTCATTGGTATTTTTTTCATTCACTTACTTTTGTGGTACTTTTTTATGCCCTGGTATGTGAATCGAAGAATTGGACGGTTTCAGAATGAATTAGTCAATCGGCACTATAATGAAGTGGAAATAATGTATCGAAAGATGAGAGGATGGCGGCATGACTATCACAATCATATTCAGGTGCTAAAGGTTTATATGGAGTTAGAACAGTATCTGCAGGCACGGGAATATTTAGACAAGCTGGATAAGGATTTAAGCTCAGTAGATACCGTGCTAAAAACCGGAAATATTATGGTAGATGCTATTTTAAACAGTAAATTGACATTGATTCAGGAACGACATATTATGGTGGACGCAACGGCGATTGTTCCAGAAGAAATTGCAATATCTGGAATCGATCTTTCTGTTTTAATCGGAAATCTTTTGGATAATGCCATGGAAGCCTGTATGGAGATTTCAAATGAGCAGGAGCGGTTTATTCGTATTTATATTGATATTATAAAAAAGGAACTTTATATTTCGATTACAAATTCTATGGTTGGAATAGCCAGAAGGCAGGGCAAGCTATTTCTATCAAGAAAAGAAGGAAATCATGGATTTGGGCTGATTCGAATTGACGGAATAGTAGAAAAATATAACGGCTATATTAATCGGCAGACGGAACCGGGGATTTTTGCTACGGAAGTTATGCTGCCGCTGATACCAAAATAAAAAAATGCATTTTGTGCTGTGGGACAAACCATTCGTGCAAAAATGCATTTTTTTATTTTAGAATTGGTATAATACAAAATAAGAAGAACAAGGAGGGAAAAAAATGGTTGAGTTTAGTGAAATTTTTGGAGTAGAAAAGAAACAAAAATACGGAATGTTAAGTAATATTTGGTTTCATATGAAAGAAACCAAAAAGTGGGATAAAAAATTATTTTATTATCAATGGCTTTGTATTCTCCCAAATGTAGCAGTATCTTTTTTAGAAACGCTGCTTCCGGCAGAACTGTTGAGAGGATTAGAAAACGGATGGCATATAAAGAAAATAGCAGCCGAAATCATAATACTAGCTCTGCTTATGTGGATTTTTCATATGATAGATAGCGGAATGAACCGTTATCTGCAATGTGAGGGAAGAACCGTATCTTTTCACTATATGAAAAAGTGTTTTCATAAGATTATGGATTTGGATTATGATCGATTGGAACAGGAACAAAAAAAGATAGGAAATACATGGAAAGCCCTAAAAGACGATTATAACTTTACTGGTATGATGCTGTCTTTTTCTATCACCATGCAGGCATTACTTGGAATTTTAGGTTATGGTTTTCTGCTTGCAAAAAACAGCATTTGGATTTTAGGGATTACGGTTTGTTCTTTGATTTTACACTTCTTTTTACTTCTGTTGGCAAAGAAAAAACATCGGCTCTATCATGTCCATTTAAGCAGTGATGCAAAAGAAGCGGCTTATTTAAGCAGGCAGAGTATGGAAAGTGTATCAGGAAAGGATATCCGTATTTATCAGATGGCAGACTGGCTTTTAGAGAAATATCAGGATGTATTAGATCGAATGGATAAGATATTTAAAAAAATACATAATTGGTACTTTTTAAGCGGACTAGGAAATAATAGTATTGATTTGATTAGCAATCTATGTATTTATAGCTATTTGATTCTGCAGGTCTCAAGCGGGGCAATTACTGCAGCTACATTTGTATTTTTAGTTGGAGTGGTAAGAGGATTTTCCATTTATTTTAATTATTTATTTCGGCAGATGATTACGATTAATCCGTTTTGTGCTGCAATTGGCTATATTCGAGAATTTTTAGAGATTCAAAATCAATGGAAGCAAACAGATGGAGTCGGGGAAGCACAATTGCAAAAAATAGCAGAAAACGGCGTAAAGTTAGAACTCCGCAATGTTTCCTTTATCTATCCAGGCAATCAAACCCCTACATTAGACAGGATTTCTTTAGTGATTTCTCCCGGAGAAAAGTTAGCACTTCTTGGGTTAAACGGTGCAGGAAAGACAACATTGGTAAAGTTAATCTGTGGATTTTATCATCCGACAGAAGGAGAAATCTTATTAAACGATATTCCCATTGAGCAGTTTACCCGTGAGGAATATTATCGTCTGGTATCGGTATTGTTTCAAGACTGTACCATGCTTCCTGTATCATTAGATGAAAATCTGACAGGAACAAAAGAAATGGAGATCGATCGGAAGCGGCTTTCTTTGGTACTGCAGTTATCTGGATTTGCAAAGCGATATGAACAGATTCCGCAAAAAGGGAACGCATTATTGGTAAAAGAGGTTCATAAGGCAGCAGAAGAATTTTCTGGAGGTGAAAAACAGAAGCTGATTTTTGCAAGAGCATTGTATAAAGCTGCACCGCTGCTGATTTTAGATGAACCCACCGCTGCCTTAGATCCCATTGCAGAGAATGAATTATATCAAAACTATGGAAAAGCAGCAAAAGGGAGAACATCGATCTATATTTCTCATCGGCTTTCTAGCACAAGGTTTTGTGACAGAATTATTTTATTAGAGCATGGACGGATTCTTGAGGAAGGAACACATAAAGATTTACTTTCAGCTAATACCCGTTATGCACAGCTTTTTATTATACAAAGTCAGTATTATAAAAAGCAGGAAGAACAACGGAAGAAAAGAGAACAAATGGGAGATGAACTAGAAGAAGCGGAAGAGAGTAAGTTGGAACGAAAGGAGGGAATTTTTGATGAATAGGCAAGATTGGCAGGTTGTATGGCGGGTGATTTTTGATTTTTCGAAGCAGAATAAAAAGACCATGCTTTCTTTTTTCATTTCTAATGTGTTAGGAGCAATCACTCCATTTATTACTGTGGTTTTAATGGGAAAACTTTTAGATGCAGTACAAAGACAAGAAGAAACAAACGAATTGATTTGGCTTGCTTTATCCGCATTTGGCATACAGTTTGTATTGCAGCTCATTATCTATAGAACAAAAGAATGGTATAATCAAAAATTAGAATATATGAAAGAAATGGAGGCATATCGTTTAAATGAAAAAAGTCTTTTAATGGACTATGAATATCTAGAAGATATTGAAATACAAGAACTTCGACTACGCGGAGTATCCAAAACATATTTGGGTGTGGTGGGACAGACATTAAATTTTTTAGGAGAAGTGATAACGTCTGGTGTTTCGATTAGTGTTGCAATCGGAATTTTAGTTCCTATGTTTACAAAGAAAAGCCCGCCAGAATATGGATGGATTGGTTCGATTTGGTTTTCGGTGCTTTTATTGGCTGGAATCGGTGCTTTGGTTTGGTTTAATTATAGACGCAGCTTGTTTTATGCAAAGGAGGAAATGAAGGCCTATGATAAAATCTCTGGCGAAAGCAATCAGATGAAATATTATCTGGATATGTTAGCGGGCGTAGAGTCACAGAAAGATTTAAGAAATTATGGACAGCAGAAAATAATTGAAACAGAGATGGAACAATTATGTGAAAAGGGAAAAAATGGTATCGCACTGGTAGGAAAAAACCTAAGAAGGAAGATTTGGCTTGGCAATGCAACATCCAATCTATCCGGACTTTTGATTTATTTATTTACCGGACTTCGTGCTTATGTGGGATTGATTTCGGTTGGACAAGTGGTGACTTATGCTGCTAGTATGATTCAGTTTTCTAAGTCCGTATCGACATTTGCCGGGTCAGTCGGGTGGCTGAAAGAAACCTCTTTTGCCTGTAGAGACTATATCGATTATATGGATCTTGGCAAGAAAAAGTATGAAGGAACGATTCCAATAGAAAAACGGCGGGATAATCGATTCTTGGTGGAATTTGAACAGGTTTCCTTTCGATATCCTGGGACACAGACAGATGTCATTCGAAATTTGAATTTAAAATTTGTAATCGGAGAAAAGATGGCGATTGTCGGAAAGAACGGCTCAGGAAAGACCACATTTATTAAGCTGCTCTGTCGGCTTTATGATGTAACAGAGGGATGTATTAAGGTAAATGGCATCGATATTCGAAAGTATAATTATGCAGAATATCAGCGGCTGTTTGCAGTGGTATTTCAGGATTTTCGGCTGTTTGCTTTTTCTGTTGGAGAAAATATAGCCGCTTCTAAACAAGTAGATCGATTACGTGCAATGGATGCTCTAAAACGAGCCGGATTAGGAGAGCGGATGGAACATCTTCGAGATGGATTGGATACATTTATAGGGAAAGAAATCCATACGGATGGGGTTGTTTTTTCCGGTGGGGAGAAACAAAAAATGGCGATTGCAAGAGCAATTTATAAAGATGCTCCTTTTTTGATAATGGATGAGCCTACTGCAGCATTAGATCCTATTTCAGAGTGTGAAGTATATGCTGGTTTCGATCAGATGGTAGGAAAGAAAACCGCACTCTATATTTCTCATCGGCTGGCTTCCTGTCAGTTTTGTGAGGACATTTTAGTATTTGATCAGGGAACCGTGGTACAGCGGGGAAGTCATGAACAACTGGTAAAAGAGGATGGAATTTATCGTAAACTCTGGACAGCACAGGCACAGTATTATTGTTAAACGAGAAGCAAGAGTTTGCCGAATCTATATTAGTTAGACAGACTCTTGCTATAAAAATCTTTCACACCAGCTTTATTATTCTATTTTTTATGATCCATAACTCCCTTTTTCATCTCATGACTTATGACTGGCTGTCGGTATAATATTTATCCCATTTCAAGTTTTCAATTGCAATTTTTGTTTCAGCGGTTCCATCCCACTGAACAGAAAATCCAATCGCCTTTAACTCATCGGCAATTATCTGCCCGATTTCTTCAGCAGTTGGCTTTTCAAAATAATTGCCAAAGGAGATATAAAGCGGAGAATGATCTTCCTGTAAAATATGCTCTAAATCCTGTTCTGTATAAAAGCAGCAGCCGACCACCTTTTCTCCTCTTTCTTCCAACCACTCAGCCACTTCATTACAATCCACAAACCCGTCTGACTGCGTATATCCGGCATAGTGCAGTGCAACAATCCCATATTTCATAAAAGAATGAAAAACAGACTCTAATTTTAAGAAATTTTCTTGATTTCCCGTATTTTGAAATTCTTTGCGAAGTGTTTCAATTATGGAAAGTAAGTCATCTTTCGTTATATTCTCACATTCATTGCGGTAAAAATCTTTTATGTATTGCTCACATTCCATTAAAATTTTATCATTTGACCAAAAACCGGCTTTTACGTAATTAATTATCATTTCTTCTAATTCATCGGCACAACATTCACTTTTTATTTTATTTTTCCATTCCATAAAACGTTTTCCTCCCTGCCTAAAAGTTTCTGATTTGTTACTGTGTTTAGTTTAACATATTTGGATTGTATATACAAGATTTCCTATCAGGATTTTATTATTAGCTGCTGGATTTGTTTCTATTTACGCTGTTTTGGTTGACATTATCTTTAAAAATGGTATAGTAAAAAATAAAATCGGCTTCCCGTTTAGCGGAAAGTACGAAAATTCTAAGAGATTCTATTATAAAACGAACTTTTGATGAAAAATTTTTCGGAAATGGAGTAATTATGGAACCATATTTTGATAATAGCGAGGAAGATTGGGAATTTTACATTCGTCTTGAGAAAAGAAAGCGGATGAGGCGTGAAATGCAAAGGCGGATAAGAATAAGAAAGCAGCGAATCATGCGAATACTTTTATGTACAGGAGTATTTGGCATCTTGGCAATTTTTATTGGTTTTGTTACAAAATTCGGCAGAAAACCAGGAGTGACGGAGATTCCGTCAAATGAACAAGAAGAGGCGTTTGTCATACAAAATGGAAAACCAGATACGGACACAACTATTATAGATAGAGTAGAAACAGAGGAAATAGGAGAGATAGAAAGTGTATCAGAAAAGGAAGAAGAAACTACTTTTCACTTTGCAGCAACGCCAGATACAGCAGCGATTGATAGTGAGGAAATAATCAGTACACATGCTATTTTAGTGAATGAAAGTACAGATACCATTGTTGCCTCTAAAGGTGCTGATGAAAGAATTTTTCCGGCATCTATGACAAAGGTGCTTACCGTGCTTGTAGCAGCGGAACAGATCCAAGAAGAAGATTTGGATGACACATTTACTATGACTTTGGACATTACGGATTATGTCTATATCAATGACTGCAGTTCCGTAGGATTCTTAAATGGGGAAGAAGTTACCGTGCGGGATCTGTTTTATGGAACCATACTGCCGTCTGGAGGGGATGCTGCACTAGGGCTTGCGACCTATATAGCAGGTTCTCATGAGGCATTTGTCGATCTGATGAACGCAAAATTGAAGGAACTTGGGATATCAGACAGTGCACATGTTACGAATTGTATAGGAACTTATGATGAAAATCATTACTGTACTATTTATGATATGGCTATTATTATGAAAGCGGCAATGCAGAATAAATGGTGCAGGGATTTTTTATCTGCACATATCTACACTACCGTATCTACCGACCAGCATCCAGACGGGATTACTATTTCGAATTGGTTTCTGCGAAGAATTGAGGATAAGGACACAGGAGGAGAGGTATTGTGTGCAAAGACAGGATTTATTACTCAGGCTCAAAACTGTGCCGTAAGCTATGGTACATTTGCAGGCGGAACCCCCTATATTTGTGTAACCGTAGGTTCTACCAGCAGTTGGAGATGTATTTATGATCATGTAGAAATTTATAATCGATACATTCCGCTAAAGTTAAAGTAATTCTTTTTATCATTACAAGAGGAAGTCAAATGTCAGCTTTTTTTAGTAATATATTAGATGAAAAACACATATGATTGAAATTCAGATGGTAGTAATGAGAATGATTCCATTAATACAGACAGAAGCCTTTTGGGAAAGAAAAGAATTTTTTATGCCAGATCTAGAGCGAACGGATGAGTCTAATAACGTATATGAAAGTGTTTTTATGTTTTTAGGTAAAGGAAGCGATTATTTACAAGAAAGATATGAGAAAGGAGATTAAACCAATTGAATAAAGGTCTTATTGATAAAAAGGCAATAAAAAATTCATACTGTTTTTTTGAAAATAAGGATTGTGAATATTTCCCATGCCATCAGGGATTGCAGCACGTTAATTGTTTGTTTTGTTACTGTCCGTTGTATTTAATGGAAGATTGTATGGGAAATCCTGTGTATATAGAAAAAGACGGGAAAAAGATAAAGGATTGTAAAAATTGTACTTTTCCTCATCAGCCTGATAATTATAATTTGATTATTCAAAAATTAAAAAATAATTGATTTTTTATTCTTTTTTTGGGGGAGGACGTTAGAGGGGAGGAGGGGACGCTAGAGTGGAGAAGCAATTCCTTTCCGCTGTTCCGCTCTCCGAAAAGGTAGAACCTCTAATGCTTCTGGGGGTAGGTGTATCCAGCCGGACGGACCGGGGTGCAATTCGCCCGTACTGCGGGCTAAACACACCCCTTTTTTTGCCATTCGAGAATGGCAAAAAATCCTAGTGGATCGACAGAAGCATAAGACGTTCTAACTTTCCTCCGAAGTCACAGCAGAAAGGAATCGCTTCTCCACTCTAGCTGTCTTTTCCTGCCGGTAAGTTTTAAGTT
>CAJUEI010000119.1 GCA_910585255.1 uncultured Lachnospiraceae bacterium | reverse complement strand
GCACGAAAAAACCGTGCCTAAGTGCCGGCGGGAAGCAATACCCCTGCAAAGAATCTTCCTTTGTTCCCGGCTGTTTTTTTGGCAGAATGTCACAGCATAAAAGAAAATTCTGCAGAACTTTAGGCTTTTTATGGTTGTAACTTATAGGTTTGTTTGCTGCAGACTTTTATAAAGATAATAGGGTTTAGCAGAGAATGGTTTTATGTTGTATGTGTGAAGATTTTTATAATTCGCAATTATTTACTGTTCTAGGGAAAGGAACAACATCACGGATATTTCCCATTCCGGTCAGATACATAACACACCGCTCAAACCCAAGTCCAAATCCAGCATGACGAGCTGATCCGTACTTCCGTAAATCTAAATAAAAGTCATAATCTTGCTCCCGGAGTCCTAGCTCTGCCATTCTATTTTTCAGCTTTTCATAGTCATCCTCACGCTGGCTGCCGCCAATAATTTCTCCAATTCCAGGCACTAGACAGTCCATAGCTGCCACGGTTTTTCCATCCTCATTCAGCTTCATATAAAATGCTTTAATCTCCTTAGGGTAGTCTGTTACAAATACTGGTCGTTTAAATACCTGTTCCGTCAAATACCGCTCATGCTCTGTCTGCAAATCACATCCCCAAGATACCTTATAATCAAATTGATCATTCTTCTTTTCTAGTATCTCAATTGCCTCTGTATAAGTAACATGAGCAAACTCTGAATTAACAACACCCTTTAACCGTTCAATTAATCCCTTGTCCACAAACTGATTAAAAAATTCCATTTCCTCCGGTGCCTGCTCCATTACATAGCGGATAATATATTTTAACATTCCCTCCGCCAGCTTCATATCGTCCTCCAAATCTGCAAACGCCATCTCTGGTTCAATCATCCAAAACTCTGCGGCATGACGTGTCGTATTTGAATTCTCCGCACGGAAAGTCGGTCCAAACGTATAGATATTTCGGAATGCCATTGCATAAGTCTCTCCATTTAACTGACCGCTAACTGTTAAATTTGTCTCTTTTCCAAAAAAGTCCTTGCTATAATCAATCTTTCCCTGTTCTGTCTTTGGCAGATTTTCCATGTCTAATGTCGTCACCCGAAACATTTCCCCTGCTCCTTCACAATCGCTTCCTGTAATCAGAGGTGTATGCACATAGACAAAATTTCTCTCCTGAAAATACTGGTGAATTGCATAAGCAATTAAAGATCGAACACGAAATACTGCCTGAAACGTATTGGTTCTCGGTCTTAAATGCGAAATGGTTCTTAAATATTCAAAACTATGTCTCTTCTTTTGAAGCGGATAATCTGGAGCAGATGTCCCCTCTACTTCCACTTTATCTGCCTGTATCTCAAACGGCTGCTTCGCCTGAGGTGTTGCCACCAATGTTCCGGTTACAATCACGGCTGCCCCTACATTTAACTTTGATATTTCAGCAAAATTATCCATCTTATCATGATAAACTACCTGAAGAGTCTCAAAAAAAGTTCCGTCATGCAGCACCAAAAATCCAAACGTCTTCGAATCCCGCACACTCCTCAGCCATCCTCCGATTTTTACCGACTTTTCCATATAAGTTTCTCTATTTTTATAAAGTTCTCTTATTGTTATCAACTGTTCCATAGTATTTCCTCCATTTTATTCCTAATTTCTGTATAAACACAATAAAATCATAATTTCATTCTATACAAATATTGGTATTTTATACATACAATGGAAAATTCCAAAAGTATGCAAAAAAATATACCCCAAATATCCTCTCTAGTGAACACACCAACGAAATTCGGGGCATATCTTTCTCTTTATCCTACAATCGCCTTTACTGCCTCTGCCATCTTTTCACACTTGCAGTCTCTAAAGAAATTCTCCTTAAATTTTGCACCGCTTACTGCTCCCTTTAATAATTCCTGATCAATATTTTTTAAAATTGTTACCATATCTACATGAGTTACTTTCTTCACTTCATCTAAAATCTTCTTATTTCTCTGTTCTGGTACCACTCTTTCCTTTGGATAGCCGCCACCGCCCGGTGCACAGAATAATTTTTCAAAAATATACTGCAAATTCAGCTCTCCGCCCCAGCCGAAATTCTCTGCAAATGGAAGTGCAATCGCATTGCCGTCATTTACCTGAGAAAACAGATAAGCATCCAAAGGAGATTCAATATGTCCGCATAATACATTTGGGAACGAATTACAAGCAAGCATCGCACCCTCTCCCGTTCCGCAGCCGGTAATTACAAAATCTGCTGCACCAGAATTTAACAAAATACCCGTTAAAATTCCAACCTGTACATAAGTAAGCTGTGCCTCATCTTCAGCATGGTACATTCCATAATTTACCACTTCATGCCCCATCGGCTCCACTACACTTTTCAGTGTATTATAAATCAATTCATTCTTCGCTGCCTGACTGTTCTCATTAATCAATGCAATCTTCATATGTTTTCCTCCATTCCCTAATCGGACTAAAACGTCTATTCTCTTCTTTATTCCGATAGCCACTAAACTTCTTTATTTACTAAGTACTTTTATACAATTTACTATAATCCACAAGGTTCCATTTGTCAAGTTATGCCCCTTTTATAATCCACAAACTTTATCTACATAAAAATATAAAACAAAATTCCCTAAAAATAATATCCCAACTTTACTCAACAAAAGATTTCTATATTTTATAAATTCTTATAAATTCCAGAAAAACACTTAAAACCACATAAAAACAAACTAATTTCTTTCTATATAATTAATCAAGCCGAATCTATATTTATTTATAAATAACCGACCGGAAACACAAAATAACTCTACCGGTAGGAAGAAACAGCCAGAGCGGGGAAACGATTTCTTCTGGCTGTGACTTCGGAGGAAAGTTAGAACGTCTTATGCTTCTGTCGATCCACTAGGATTTTTTGCCATTCCCGAATGGCAAAAAAAGGGGTGTGTTTAGCCCGCTGTACGGGCGAATTGCACCCCGATCCGTCCGGCTGGATAAACTTCCATTCAGAAGCATTAGACGTTCTTACTTTCTAGAGAGCGGAACAGCCAGAAGAAATCGTTTCCCCACTCTGGCGTCCTCCCCCCTACAACTCCAACTTCGTCAGCAAAAACTGCTCCTCATCTACATTAAGCAAATCCCCATTCACCATTTTCACTGCCACTTCTCTCGGCTTCTCACATCTCATAGTAACAAAAGGCGAATAATAATCCCCCACATTCCGAATCACACTCAGCACCTTATAAATAACATCCGTCTCTATCTCAGACGCCTGCTCTCTCTGATCACAAATCCATCCCAATGCCAAGATACAGCAAGTCAGCTCCTCGCTTGAAAGATTCCCCGTCTGAATCACACTGCACAACTGATTCACTATCTTTGTTTCCATAGCAGGAGACATAATTCTAGCCCCATCTTTACGCAGTGCAACCCCAATCGCATAAGAACTAAACTGAATATTGCTGTTTAATTTTTTTGTCGCCTGTTTTACATCTTTTTCAAACTCTTCCTGCAGCCACGCCAAATCTGTACGTGTCTTTGCATGAGTATAAAGACACGCCTGCAAATATCTGGACAAAGGATGCAAAGCTGAAAGTTTGCTAAGCTGATCTATATTCCCGCAAGTACTTAATGTATAAACCGCTTGAATATTAGTAGACACCTTTGGTCCTCCAATAAATAACCCATGCAAATCTGCACTGATCTGGCTCATGCAAAACTGAGCCAATCGGCTTTTTTCCGAATCGGTCCAAGTATGTGCTATTTTTCTGGCTATAATAAATAATCGCTGTCTTGGCTCTTCACTTGAAATCGTATGAAGTGCTTCTAAGATTACTTCTGAAAATTCCTCCTTATTCCCGGCATTACAAATATTATTTACACATACAGAAATCCGTTTTGCGATATTGCTTCTCTCTTGTTTATTTCTGCACTTTTCATAGTTCTGGCAAAGCTGAAGCATATTATTGACTTCTGATTTTGGCTGAAGCGTACTGCCGCTTGGTGCAATAAATTTTGTTTTTATTTTAGAACGTTCTTTATTATCAATCGCTATCTCTACATAACCTTCTTCTATCTTTTGATATCCGGCATCGTCCTTACTTGTCCATGCCTTCATTGTAATAACTTTGTTACTTCCCATATGGATCATAAACGCTACAAATGCCCCATTTGGATAACGCTGCTTAAATGATATATTTCCATTTGCAATAATTCGATAAGAGCCATCCAAATTCTGACTCTTTATTGGTATTGCTACCATATACTGTCCTGGTTCCACCTTAAAACCTGTCATAATAGGAGAAGTATAAGGAAGTTCTGCTCCTGTCGGAATAATCATATGAACTGCACCATTCTTTACTCCCAGATAAAGACTATCATTTAAAATACTGTTGCCCCATTGAATTGCCATATAAGGCATAATCGGCTTTACAGACTCTCTTTCTCTTTCTGCTGTAATAACCGGTGCAGAGGACGGCTCAGTCCTTTCTCTCTCTTCTGTCTGACCTGCCTCCACTTCTCCAAGCATCCGCATATCGTCCTGCATCTGCTCGTATTTATGTAGATAATAGTGATAAACGGCGGCTCCTCTTGCCACTGCCTGATCGGGATCTAGTGCCACAATCGGCTCAAATCCAAAAAATTCCTTTAACCGATCGGTAACCATATAAAATTTCGACATCCCGCCATTGACAATAACGGCATCTACCACTACCTGATTCTCTCCTAATTTTTCAGATGCTTTATATAAAACATCTAAAACCGGATAGATAATATTTCTGGTATTTGTAATCTTATCCAACCTCTTATAATCATCAAATACCAATTCAGGTGCCATAAAGATCGAAAGGATCTGCTCGATTTCTGTCTTAGTAAAGGTATCATCATAAGAATAACCAATTCCTCCCATATTTCCACCAGTTGTCAACTCAATTTCTTCGTCCTCATCGTCCCATCCAGAACTATAGTCTTCTCCGCACCTCTCATTTAAATCCAACTTTAAGTGCTCCGCATAGACCCGAAGCTGCGGCATAATTACTTTTTCCTTCTGCCGCAGTTTTAAGACAACATCTGGATGACTCGAAAACTGTTTTATATAGCGACCATACATAGTCTTTGCAATTTCTTCGTCAAAATCATCTCCCCCTAACAGGGTATAGCGATTGGTTGCAATTTCATCTACCTTTAAAACATCCTCTATCTCCCCTCTTCTCTTAATCTCATGCATCGTAATATCCAGTGTCCCGCCGCCTAGATCGAATACCAATACCCTTTTTTTCTCCTTTAGATCTAAGATTCGGCTGGAAATCTCTCCATTGTGAATCTGATTAATCAGATCGTAAATTACGGCATTAGGTTCGGAAAGAAGAACTGGTCGCTCACTTCCGTCTGCATTTTTTACTTTAATCCCTGCCAATTCAGCAGCATCCCTGGTTGCCTTGCACATCGCTGAATCAAAATTAGCAGGTACTGTAATTACAGCATCATTAATATCACATCGATATATCTTAGAGGCTTCTCTTAATAGATGCTTTAATATTCTGGAAGAAATCTGAGCCGGACTTTTATCCGGAATATCAGAAGAGAGTCCCTGTGCATACTGACTTCCCATCTGACTTTTAATGGACTTTGCTACTAAATGCGGACGCAGCGGATACTGCATCTTTGCAAAGTCCCCTACCAAAGGTTCATAATTTTTTTCCTGCCGATAATAGATACAGGAAGGGAGTGTCGGCTTTTTCATGGTTGACAGCTTAGGCTCTGTCGATATAGAATTATAGATATCAACTGCACGAGCAATTTCTACTACTTTGCTGACAATATCTCCATTTGCTTTCTCATTAATCGTTGCTAAAACCGAATTCGTTGTTCCCAAATCAATCCCTACACATAAGTCATTGTGTTCTGTACGATTAAAATTTCCCATTATTCTTCCTCCTTTACCTTTGGTCTGGAAATCTGCAGTTCTTTATCCTTATAAATCCATCCCGGTGACACGACTTTCACCATCTTCCTGTCACCTAAAGTAGCAAATGGACTTCCTTCATAATTACAGAATTCCACATCAGATGCAATCACCTCCCGAGTCGAATTGATCTTCATAATCGGTTCAATATGGCTGTCTCTTACAAATTGAATTAACTTTTTTACCATAATTAAAAGACCATTAATTTCAATTGGCAGCTCATAATTTTTCTTTCTTAACTCATCAATTCCCTTTCGAACCACTAACAGTTCATCTAAAATACATCCATACTTTTCTGAATTTAAACGGGCAAAAAAATCCGCTAACTCTTTTGCCTTACTTGCTTCTAACTGCTCTTCAAACTCTTCCTGCAGATCCTGAAGCATCGTATTCGTCCTCTCCAAAATATTTTCTAATTGATCGACTCTTCGAAGTGCCTGCTCATAGGACATCTTTTTTTCTGTCTTATTATTTTGCTGTTTTTTCTTTGCTTCTTTTTCTTTATGCTGCGGAAACCCATAAACTTCACTAATCGCATCCGAAATATCATAAAAGAAATATTTTGCTAAGGTATTTCCCAACAGATATAGACTATTCTTATCATCAAATTGATCGATTTCTGGATAGTTTTCATAGATCATAATGGCAGCCATCCGCTCTTGCGAATCATGTCTTTTTCCATTCTTTAAAGCAGGTTCTCTTCGCTTTTTCTCATACTGCTCAAACCCTTCTTTCTCTCCAATAATCGCACTTGAAAAATACTTTGCTACCTCCTCTGCCCATTGCAGTAATTCTTTACGTTCAAACGGATTTGCCATTCTTCTGGTTCGAAATATCTCAATTATGGCATCCCCAGTTAAAGTATAGCCATACTTTTCATTCATAGCAATTGCACATTTGGTTGGACCTAGGTCAAAATCATGACAGAGAATCGAAAATAATCGGTTTTCCATTACAATATCTTCTTTTACCTGACTTCCTCTTTTGACTTTCCGAAGCATTGCTTCATGTATCCATTGTGTTACTTCATTTACTTTCTGATCTTTTATCTGAATCATAATCTTCCTCCTGTCTTATCCTGCTATCTAAAGCCGATAGAGTTCTCTTTCTTCTGCAAATATAAACTGTGTTCTGCACTCTCCGTCTAACATAATCACTTGTTCAATGGTTGTATCCAGTGGGGAATACTCTTTTGCACAGTGTACCAAAACAGCCTGTCTTGGATTCACCTTTTTAATAAACTCTTCCATTTCGGAAAAATCTTCATGTAAAGAAAAATCAACTGTTACTTCTTGATAAAACCTGGTATTTGGACTATTTGTATTTGCTGTTATATAGATATGAGGTTCTTCTGGAAGAATAGAACCCATTGCCTTGTTATTGCAATTTATAATCGGAATTTCCAGCTGTTCCATTTTTACGATAAGATTTAGAATAGAATTGTCAATATATACAGGAATATTATGAACATTCCATTCATTTAATGTCTTGATAAATTCAATCCCTTTGCTAAGCTGCGGAATACGGCACATTACAGCAGTCTGCCTCTGCTCCACCAACCGCAAAACATTCTGTACGGTTTGAAACAAACCATCCGTCCTTTTTCTGTAATTCGGATGTTTAGCATGCAGACCGCACATAATAACAGTATCAATTTTCAGCCCTTCTGGTATAATACAACCGCTGGTAAGAGCCGTTTTTCCCAATGAATAATCTCCTGTATAAAGAATACGCCTTTTCCTATATTCAAATAAAACCATCATTGCTCCCGGAATATGTCCTGCAGGCAAAAACATAACCTGATAGCTGCCATAATCAATCTTTTGCATATAGCTTACCGGAACGATCTTATTTAATATATACTGTGCAGCAAGCCTCTGATTTTCATCTTCGTTTCTGCCAGACAAATAGGTTTTATCATAGAGCTGATATTCTGACAGCAACGCCGTTATCTGCGTCATATAGACATCTGCCTTCGGCGTCTCCCTCATCAGTCTCAATAGATAGCCAATATGATCTGCATGGGCATGAGAAATATAGATCTGATTGATTTGGCTTAAACTCTGAATAAAAACAGAAGTAAGCAGAGAATGAAAATCTGGTTCAAATACCATTCCCTTTTCTTTTCCGATTCCAGCATCTAAAATAATATTAACACCCCCCAGCCGTAGGTAATAGCAGCTTGCCCCCACTCTTTGTCCGCCGCCAAGCGGCATAAAATAAATCTCTTGTTCTGTTATCATGGCACCTTCTTTCTTTTTTTATCTGGCTTCTATTATACCCCCTGTTTTATAAGACAGCAAGTAAATCATATGAAGATCTTGTTATTTTGATACTAAAAAGAACAAAAAATTATCTGAACCAAACTCTAGCACGGAAAAACAACGTCTAAACCCTATCGATCTGCTCCCACTTATCAATCAATTATTATATTGTAATCACATCTTTTATATTATAAAATATACTTTATAAAGATTTATAGTACATTTTTCCTATATTACCGTTTCTTTAATTGATATTTTTGCTTAGTTATTTTATATTAGTAACTTATGGTCTCAAATATAAACTATCCTCTTTTATTTATTATTGACAATAAAATAAAAATGAAATACACTTTATTTATGTAATATAATTATATAGAACAAATTATCATTATAAATAGGAGGTTATTACTATGACATTTGAAACAAATCACTCTACATATACTACATCTATCTCTTGGAACTTTAAAGATAACGCTTTTAAAAACCTTGGTGTTATTCGTTCCACTATTACAGTAAATAATTTAACTTTAATTGCTACAGCAGAAAAAACAATGTCCGTTATTCCTGACTCTCAGACCGTAGACGGCACACTTTATCCTTACTGCCTATCTTTGGAAGGTTCGGGAAATAAAAATTACCGCTGTGTAAAAGTCCCTTTATCCGGCACATCCATCATTAAAATAACCCTAAAAAGCTCTGGAAGCACAACACGTTCTTTAATTATTGCAGATGAAAACGGAGCACAGCTTACTGCCTTAACTGCAGAAGGAAATGCCGCTACCAAAAGTTATCAATATAACGGTTCGGCTGGGTTTGTCTATTTATACTCAGCAAACAGCGGAATTCTCCTCTATAAAATTCAGGTAGATCAAAAATCCGATTCCTCCAACCCGACAGACGGAACAATCGTATCGAATTTTAATGATTTAGTTTCCGCTATTTCCACAGCAGAAAAAGCCGGCGGCAAAGTCTATGTAAAAGGACATTCCATCGACTGCACCAAGCAGATTAAACTCTCCGCTTCTAATGCCAATGTGTCTATCATCGGTTTGGAAAACAGTGACGGAAGTTATCCTGTTTTAGATTTTGCTTCCTTCTTAAACTCCTATATTGGAACCTCCACCGGAGACGGACAAGTAGGTATACGAATTACAGGAAGTTATTATACTTTAGAAAACTTAATTATCCAAAAAGCCCCTGATAACGGTGTTCAGATAAAAGGAAGTTCTGCCGGATATAACACAGTAAAAAACTGTATTATTCGCTATAACAATGATGCGGGACTTCAGATTACAGGCGGAGCACATCACAATACCATCCGTTTCGTATCCAGTTACCGAAACTGTGATGTCTACACACTGGGCGGAAATGCTGACGGCTTCGCACCAAAACTTGCAGCCGGAACCGGCAATACCTTCTATGGCTGCTATGCATGGGACAACTCAGATGACGGCTGGGATTCCTACGATAAAACAGATGGATTGACTTCCGACTTAGTTTATGAAGAATGTGCTACTTGGAACAACGGAAACTCCTCTGTCTTTACAGGAGAATATGACTTTAAAAACGGAAAACCGCTTGATACCAATCTCCTATTAGTACAACTTATCTTAAAGAAAGACCCTGCCTTTGCTGAACGCTACGCCAATAAAAACTTTTCGCTTCCTGAAGGAAACTTTATTCAAACCGCTGATGGAACCATTAGCTTAGCCTCTTGGACTGGAAATCAATTTGACGGAAATCCAAACGGATTTAAATTCGGTTCCATAAATACCAACAGTTCCTGCTTTAGAAAAGTACAAAACTGCCTTTCCTTCGATCATGCAAAAAAAGGATTCGACAACAACAACAGTTCCTGCACTGCAGCTTTCGCAAACTGCGTGGCTTTTGATAACGGATACAACTATTACATTGAACCATTTACCTTACAACTTTTCACTAATATAATTGGATTTTCTGGAAAATCAAAAGATAAGCTGCCAAGCGGATATAGTGTTACTACTCCAAATGCTCAGACACAAGAACTGATTCGCCGCACGGTAGATTCCACAGTCAATACCATTGTTTCAAACTGCGAAAGAAACCAAATTCGTGAAATTTACTTTAATATCTATAAC
Source organism: uncultured Lachnospiraceae bacterium (assembly GCA_910585255.1). Taxonomy (GTDB): domain Bacteria; phylum Bacillota; class Clostridia; order Lachnospirales; family Lachnospiraceae; genus MGBC114844. The sequence continues at coordinate 949 of CAJUEI010000119.1, read as the reverse complement.
TAAAGTTTTACATAATTTTTTTACTCTTACACAAAAACTACTATTATTTCATGATTTCATAAAAAATAAGACTCTGCTGGTTAAACCAACAGAGTTTTATTTTTTATGCACACAAACAATAAAATATGTCAGCAGATCTGACAGATACCCAATGCATTGAGTAGGAGAACTAATCTCCCCTACCTAATCTCCTCTATCATTTGAAAAAAATCAAGAATATCCTCTGCACTAACCGGCTTCATATAATTAGCATCCACCCCTACATCATAACGCCGAATCTTCTGCTGTAAATTGCGATAGTTATAGTCTTCATGATTATGCTGGTGCCCATGCAGATGAATCGCCCCTTTATAAAACCCATTCCATTCCAAAATCGGATAGTGACACAACACAAAACGAGTATTCTGATAAACCAATTCATGATAATCTTTTACCCATCGAAAAAATCTTTCCTGTTCAAAATCTGGATTATCCAAAAACCCATCATGATTTCCTCTTACTAAATATTTTATCCCCTTAAGCTGAGATAAAATTTCAGTCGCATATCGTGCACCTTTCATCATAATATCTCCTAGAATATAAACTTCATCCGCTGCCTTTATCAAACAGTTCCAATTATCCACAAGCTTCTGATTCATATCCTCATAAGTATAAAATGGTCTCCCTACATGCTTTATAATTTTATCATGATAAAAATGCAAATCAGATGTAAAATATATCACAAAAACACCTCCCGTCTTCCCCATACCAAATTATAAATTCTAATTTTTTATTCTAACATAAATCCTCTACCTTTTCCAGCCTATCATAAAAACAAAATAATCACAAAAAACTCCCAAAGAGAACGCCAGAGTGCATTAAGGGCATACTGTTCCACTCTCTAGAAAGCAGAATCTCTAAGAGACTGTCTAATATCTTTTCATTTTCTTCCCAATGTGTTATAATAACA
>CAJUEI010000118.1 GCA_910585255.1 uncultured Lachnospiraceae bacterium | reverse complement strand
GGAAACGTACTGAAAACGGCACTGGGACCGTTAGGTGGTATTGCAGGAAAGTTCCTGCCGATAATTGGAATCATTACAACAATTATTGCAGTAGTACAGATACTGCGGAAAAACTTTGATAAAGTCCGGGAAGCGGTAGGGAACATCTTTGGAGAAAAAGGGCTTGAAATCTTCGACAAAATCGTTGCAGTGATAACGAATGTCGGGGAAACGATAAAAGGAGTTTTTTCTGATGGGAACATAGGTGCAGCACGGGACAAAATAAATGAACTCTTTGGGGAAAAGGGCGTTGCGGTTTTTGACACATTTGCAGGTGTTTTCCAAAAGATTGTAACAGCAGCAGGACAGTTTGTAGATTTTGTAACAACACATATTGTCCCGGTTTTAGAGCGGGTGTTTAATGTACTGATAACAAGCGTTATTCCGGGAATCATTAGCGGCATACAGGCAGCAGCTCCGGTGGTAATGCAGATTTTTCAGGCGATAGCGAACTTCATAGCGGGAATTATCCCAGTGATTGGTAGCTTTATAGCGGGAATTATGCCGATTATCCGTGAAGTCATAACATTTATACAGACATACGTATTCCCGATAATAAGCGAGGTTTTCAACTTTATTGTGTCAACTGTGCTTCCGCTGATTGTGCAGGGAATACAGCAATTAGGTTCAATCATAACAATGGTTTTTTCAGCGGTGCTTCCAGTAGTACAGCATGTTTTTTCTACAATTTGGAGCATGATACAACCGGTTTTAGCACAGATTTTATCAACGGTTCAAGCGGTGCTTCCTGTCGTTTTATCCGTGTTTCAGTCCGTATTTAATGCGATAGGCGGTGTTATCCGTGTCGCACAGCAGATTTTCAATGGTCTAATACAGTTCATTACGGGAGTTTTTACCGGGAACTGGTCTGCTGCATGGGAGGGTGTAAAGTCAATTTTCAGCGGTATATGGAACGGTATAAAATTAATATGCACTGGCGTTATAAATGGAATCGTTGGGGCGGTGAATGTTGTAATCAGGGGGCTAAACTCTTTGAAAATTCCTGACTGGGTTCCGGGAATCGGCGGCAAGGGTATCAATATACCAGAAATACCACAACTTGCAAAAGGTTCAAAGAACACGCCACAGACATTTATTGCAGGTGAGAGAGGACCAGAGCTAATAACAAATGCACCGGGGCGTACAGTATTCACGGCACAGCAGACGAAGGACATTTTTAATGCTCAAAATGCGGCGGCAAATACAGCGGCAGCAGTACAGGCGGCGGGAGTGACCAACATAACAAACAACAATGCCCCAGAGAATGTGCCGGGCGTAAGTGCACCGGAGTTAAGAAGTACAACTAGGCAGAGCAGTATAACAGTAACAATCAACAACAACCCAGTAATCCATGTTGACGGTGATAAGTCAGGAGATTTGGAAGAAAAGCTGGAGGAAAACAATAGACGCTTGTTGCAGCAGGTGAAAGACTTGCTTGACAAGCGAGATGATGACGAAAGGCGGTCTGTGTATGCGTAATACTTATACAACAATATCCGGGGATATGTGGGACAAAATAGCATATGAACAGATGGGAAGCGTCTTGCATACCGATAAGCTGATAAGAGCAAATGCAGAATACGCCGCATTGTTCGTTTTGCCTGCCGGGATAGTTCTTACTATCCCGGAGGTTGAAGACGAAGCAAACATGGAGCTTCCGCCGTGGAAAAGGGGGATTTTGTCATGAGTGATAAGAAGTTGGCAAGGCGTGTACAGTTGAAATTGAAATTTAAGGGTGTAGACGTACCACAAAATATAAACCTGCATTTGACGGGGGCAACCTACACGGATGAGGAAGAAGACAGCACGGACGATTTTCAGATAACATACGAAGACAGGGAAAACAACCTTTTGGGGAGTTGGCTGGAAGTAAAGCCGACAGTTTTAAGCAGCAAAAAGCAGGTGGAAAAGAAAGTTGAAGATGAAAAGGCGATCAATTATGTAGTAAAAAGGGGTGACACTCTATGGGCGATTGCTGAAAAATATTTAGGAAGTGGTACAAAATGTCCGCAAATAGTACAAGAAAATAACATTAAAAACCCAAATCTGATATATCCGGGGCAGGTGTTCAAGATAATAACAGGTGGGAACGTGTCCAGCACGGTAAAAGAAAAGGAAAGTAAGGGCGAGGAAAAAGGGGGAGGTGATTCAAGTGGTTCAGGCGGTTTTGGCGGTTCAAGTGCAGGAAAGCCGAAACTGGTGTCTGCCGTGTTGGTGCAAAAAAACTGGAATGATACAGGAAAAGACCTGACACTGGACATAGGAACATTTGAAATTGACAGTATTGACATGTCGGGACCACCCGACAAAGTGACGGTGAAAAGCACTTCCATTCCGTACACATCAAAGTTGCGAATGGAAAAGAAAAATAAGGCGTGGGAGAAAATATCATTAAAAGGAATCGGGCAGGAAATAGCGGGGAAAAACGGGCTGAAACTGATGTATGAAGCAAGTGACAACCCGACATATAAGCGGAAAGAACAGGTGCAGACTTCTGACATTAAATTTTTACAGAATTTATGCCATGCGGCGGGCATGGCATTAAAAGTGACAACATTGACAATCGTAATATATGACGCTGCCGAATATGACAAAAAGCCTGCAGTGAAGACTTTCAAAAAAGGCAGCGGGGATATTATTTCATATAAACTAGGGACGAAGCTGACGGACACGGCATACACATCATGTCATGTTTCCTACACAGATCCGGATAGCAAAGAAACTATTGAATATACATACACCCCGGACAGCAAGACTGGGACGGGACAGACGCTTGAGGTAAATGAAAAGGTAAACAGCAAAGAGGAAGCAATCCGGCTGGCAAAAAAACGGCTGCGGGAAAAGAATACACAGGAGTACACAGCAAGCCTGAAAGTAGTGGGTGATGTGTCACTTGTGGCTGGTATTACGGTAAAGTTGAAAGGTTTCCAACAGTTTGATAAAAAATATAAAGTCACACAGGCGAAACACAATTTGCTTGACGGTTACACGGTTGACTTGTCATTAAAACAAGTATTGGAGGGGTACTAATGGCAGATTTGATAGAGTTGAAAAATATTGTACGGAAAGGGATTGTGCAGAGTGTAGATAAAAAGAAAATGAAAGCCCGTGTGAAATTTGGGGATAAAGGCGGCATTATATCAGGGGAGCTTCATATTCTGATACAAAAGCGGCATATTATTCATGAACCCGTTGAAAACTGGCTGGAAGATGAAGCAAACAGGATAAAAAAAGACGTGACAGACATATCAATAAACGCTTCATATCATAATGATGAGGTTGTGTGCAATCCGTCCCCATCTGTGCATAAAGCATGGCTGACATATTGGCTTCCAGAAGTGGGGGACATGGTTCTTTGCCTGATGATACCAGACGGAGATGGGGAAGGGTACATTTTAGGAGGTATAAAGTAAATGGCACAAATAGGAAGTTTTGGGGATCTGACTTTCAAAGTGTCTGACAAGTTTGTGCACACGTTTGACGGCATGAACTGGAATTTTTCTGCAAAATACGCAACACACGACAGGCATATAAAAGCAGATCTACTTGAATACATGGGACCAGAAATAGAGACGATATCATTTTCAATGGTTCTTTCTGTGTTTTTGGGAGTAACACCACTAAAACAAATAAAGAAAATACGAGAAATGATTAAAAAAGGGTATGCAAGGCGGCTTGTGATTGGTGGTAAGGTGTATGGGAATTACAAGTGGGTAATGGAGAGTGGTTCCGTTGAAATGCAGAGGTTTGATAAAAAAGGGAATCTTTGGGCGGCAAAGATAAAAGTAACTCTGAAAGAATACCCAAAGAGGTGAATTTTTATGGAGATTGTAAGAGGTGATGGAAAGCTGCTAGAAAATATAGACCTTGCTCCAGAAAATGTACATCAAGAAGTATTGCAAAACGTAGCAATCATACTTGATACGGTGATGAAGTCTGCACCTATGCTACGGGGGCTGGGTCTGCCTGGGGAGCTTTTGAAAAGACCGATAAGTGTGGTACAGAATACGCTTGTAGCGTACATCTACGATCAGATAGATGAATACGAGCCACGGGCGATAATCGGCGGCATAACATTTGAAATGCCGGATTATTCATACCCCATGCAGGGGATATTGATACCAGTAGTAGAAATTGAGGGGGTGAACGAAGATGAAGAATAGAGAATATCCCGATATACAGTTTCTTGAAATGGATACGGAAACAATAGAAAGCAATATGATTGCATTGTATGAACTTTTTATGAGGGAAAGTGGCAGGAAAGATTATAAAATGCAGCCAGCGTCTCCAGAAAGGCTTTTTCTGTCGTGGTGTGCAGCAATCGTGGTACAGCAGAGGATACTAATTAACGAAACGGCAAAGAAGAACTTGCCACGGTACGCATCCGGAGAATATTTAGACAGCCTTGCAGAACTTTTCAAGGATATAGAAAGGCTTCCGGCAAAACCAGCAGTTGCCGTCTTTCGATGCTACATATCAGAAGCACAGAAGCAAAGTGTGATAATACCTGCCGGAACCCGTATTAGTTTTGATGAAGTTGTATTTGAAACGATGGAAGAGTTGGAAATACCTGCTGGAAGTACATATGGTGATGTAGATGGGCAGTGTCAAAGTGTCGGAATTGTTGGAAATGATCTTGCAGCAGGGCAGGTAAAAGAGATTGTGGATGTATACGATTATTATTTGAAAGTTGAGAACATAACGAAGACAAGCGGCGGGGCAGAGCAGGAAGATGACAAAGAATATTATGAGCGTATGAGAGAAAGCATGGAAAGTTTTTCAACAGCAGGACCAGCAAATAGTTATATATACCATGCAAAGTCCGTGACGGCAGCAGTCGTAGATGTAGCAGCTACAATGCCGGAGCCAGGCGTTGTTGATGTACGTGTGTTGTTACGAGGTGGAGAACAGCCGACAGGAGCAGTATTACAAGAAATATATAACAAGCTGAACGCTGATGATGTACGACCTTTGACAGATGTGGTGATGGTGTCGGCACCAGAAGAAGATCCATTTGAAATTGACGTGACTTTTTGGGTTGAAAAGAATACGCAGGTAAGTAGTAATATTATTGAAAAGGAAACACGGGAAGCGGTAGAGAACTATATACTATGGCAGACTGAGAAAATGGGGCGGGATATAAACCCGTCTTATTTAATACAAAAAATTATGGAAGCTGGTGTAAAACGTGTAGAAGTGCGGAAACCGGAGTTTAGAGTTGTAGAGAAAACACATGTTGCACGTATTGTTCGGGACACGATGCAGGTATTGAATGGGGGTGTTGAAGTTGACTGACGCAAAGGGAATGAGAAGTCCCGGTAGGGATATTTATACCGTGAACTTTGCGGATTATTTACCGGAAACACTGAAACGAGATCCAAAAATAAAAGCACTGGCAACAGCCGTTACGGAGCAAATGCTGGGAGTGAGTGCAGAAATTGATAATGTGTTGATATATTCGAGAATGGATGAATTGCCAGAAGAACTGATTGACATACTTGCCTTTGATATGCATATTGATTGGTATGATTATTCTTACCCTTTAGCAACAAAACGGGATATTCTAAAAAACAGTGTAAAAGTTCATAAGAAGATGGGAACGGTTTATGCAATTCAAACGGCACTTCGTTCTTTATATCCAGAAGTAAAGGTAATAGAATGGTTTGAGTATGAAGGAAAGCCATATACATTTCGAGTAGAGATAAATGTAACTGATTTTTATGAGACAGTAGAAAATAAAAATAAAATTGTCAAAATAATCAATATGTATAAACGGCTATCTGCTCATTTAGAATTTATTATTTATCGTATTGTTGTATTGTTTAAAATTGAAATAAAGTATGATGCAGCTATAACATATATTAGTACATTTTATCCTCGAAGTAATGCAGTTCTTTTGTTTTTAGATGGGACATCTGGATTAGATGGTATATATCAGATAAATGGATATAAGGGAGGTAAATGTATTGATTTTTATCCAACAAATTTGCTGGTAAATGGAGCATTTCGGCACAACTTAAAATTATTCGAATATGGTTCTTTTTTATTAAATGCAAAACTTTCTGTAAAGGAAGAAGCTGTCATTTGGATGAAAAGTGACTTTTATCCCCGGTGTAATCTGCCATTATTTCGTTTAGATGGTACCCAATTTTTGGATGGCACACATACCTTGAACGAGATGGATCAAGATTTTGAGTCGCTTTTTTTAAATGGATCAGGTTGTTTGAATGGAGAGTATATCACAAATGGATATATGGATTGTCATAATTTTGATTTTTATCCGTTACAAATAGAGATAAAAGGGGAATATAAGCAAAAAAGTGTGGTATCTGGATTTATCCATCCAATTACTTACGCAAAGTTATTACCAAAAAGCGGTTTATTATTAAATGTAATAGGAAGTGTGAAAAAGGAAGTCCGTACAGAAGAGATTTGTTTAATAGAGGGCAGTATAGGAAAAATTGATGTTTCTTTAAACGAACGATTAGTAGTGGAAAAGGATTTATATTTTTTAGATGGTGAACAGAGATTAGATGGTACAGTATGCTTGGATGCAGATATTTATGAAGTGGTGTTGTGAAGGAATGGTGTGTGATGAAGAAAGGATTTGAGAAACGATTTCATGCTGGTGACATTGTTTACTGGTGTGAAAATAGAAAAAGTGGTAGATATGGTGTTAATTATGGAATGGTAGACGAACAATTTTCAGATGTAGTTTGTATTGATTTATTAGAAAAAAAAGAAATCAGATATGTAGATGGGGTTCCAATGGATCAATTTGAAACAGAACAAAAATATAGAAAACTTCCAAAAGGGTGGACGTATTCTACAAAATTATTTCAATTAGAATGGCGGATCGATCCAGAAGAAGAAAAATTATTTCAGGAAATAAAAATGGATCAACCAGAAACAATTAAAAAAGCATATGAGTTAGGAGTATTAGTAAAGTCGGATCAAATATTTCATGGACACATTGAAGTGGATATAACAAAAGAAGGGTTTCGGATTATAAAAAAATATCCTATGTGGCAGCATCATATTACACATATCAGTATTCAGTCAGATAAAGTTTATTTTACTTATCAAGAAGCACAGAAGGAAGTAGAGAAACATGTTGCTGCATTGGAAAGAATGTCAAATTTATCCGAATATGACTGGGCAGTTGAGTTAATAGATCAAACATTAAAACATTGGAAAAAGTTGCAAAATGCTACAGAAGAAGAGGTTTCTGTTTATCGAAATTGGTTACTCTCTATGAAACATGTAGAGGAAATTGAAACAAGAGTTTATTCAGGAAGTATCCAATGGAAATATTTGAAAAATACAAAATGGCACAATATTGTTTTATAAGAAAGAAAAGGGTTTAGAAATAGGCTCTTTTTTATATATATTATTTTTTAGAAAGGGTGAAAAAATGGCACAAGGAGTTATTACCAAAATTGGGCGTGAGAAACTATGTAAAGCACATGCAGGAGATAGTAACCTGCCACCTATTACACAAATGGGGTTTGGAAATGGTGGTGTAGAAGCAGATGGGACAGTCATTCCGACAACAGGGGATGAAATAACGCTTCGTAATGAATTATTGAGAAAAGATATTCATAGTCATAGTTATCCGGAAACGACAAGTTGTCGTTACAGTACAAGGCTGGATAAGCTAGATTTGGCGAATCAAAATATTAGTGAGATGGGATTATTTGATTCAAATGGAGATCTAGTAGCTTATAAGACTTTCCTACCGAAGGGAAAAGATGATGATATGGAGTTTGTATTCGATATGGATGAGATTTTTTAAATTTAGAAAGGATGAATAAAGATGGCAGATTTTGTAATAAAAGATCCTATAGAATTTAATCCAATTCTGAGAAAATTAGAAACAACGGACAGAAACCACGCAGATGTGTTTAATAAAGAGTTTGAACAGTTGATTAATAATGATGCTTTTTTAAAAGCGGTAATAGATTTGGCAGTAGGACACATGAAAGATAATACCGTTCATGTGACGAATCAGGACAAACAAAGCTGGTCAGGCAAAGCAGGAACTTCAGTAGCAACACAAAGTGCAGATGGTTTGGAGTCTGCGGCGGACAAAAGGAAATTAGATGGGATTGCAGCAGGAGCAGAGGTCAACCAAAATGCTTTTTCGAACGTAAAAGTTGGAAATGTCACGCTTTCCGCAAATGGAAAAACGGCGACTTTTACGTTAGAGGCAGGTGCTAATATAACCATTACAGCAGATAATGCTAGTAAAAAGATTATTATAACAGCAGATAAAAACGGAGGAAATGCTGATACGGTGGATGGTTACCATGCAGCACATTTTGCAGCAGCGGATCACGGACATGATGGGCGTTATTATACAAAAGAGGAGTCTAATACTTTATTAAATCAGAAAGCAAATTCTTCTCATAGTCATAGTGGTGTTTATTACACAAAAGAGGAGATAAATAATTCATTAAATGGGAAAGCGAATACTTCTCATGATCATAATGGTGCATATCTTCCAAATTTGTCAGGATTGACATCTGGATTTGTAAGAACGGGACAGAAAGCAGGAACAACGATAGGAGATTATGCTACTGCAGAGGGATCTGACACAACAGCATCTGGTAATCGTTCGCATGCAGAAGGGTGTACAACGATTGCTTCTGCTTATGCAGCTCATGCGGAAGGAAAGGCTACACAAGCCATTAAATATTATGCACATGCCGAAGGTGCTTATACGATTGCTTCTGGTGATTATGCACATGCCGAAGGTGCTTATACGACTGCTTCTGGTGATTATGGAGCACATGCGGAAGGGTTTAATACAATTGCATCTGGGAATCGTGATTCTCATGCAGAGGGAGAATATACATCTGCTATTGGAGAGAGTTCGCATGCAGAGGGGTATCACACATCAGCTGCCAGTTATCAGCATGCACAAGGAATGTATAATGTGGTGGATGAAAATAGTAATTATATTGGTAGCGTGGCACGAAGGGCATTTATAATTGGAAACGGCAAATCTGATACAGTTCGATCTAATGCATTTTCTATTATGTTTAATGGAACTGTAAAGGCAGCTGGAACCATTACTGCCTCTACTGCTGCTGATTATGCAGAATTTTTTGAATGGTTAGACGGCAATCCGGATAAAGAGGATCGAGTTGGTCGTTTTGTAACATTGGATGGGACAAAAATTCGTTATGCGAACAGTCAAGATGATTATATACTCGGAATTATTTCAGGACAACCATTTGTTTTAGGAAACGGAGATTGTGATACTTGGAACGGAATGTATTTAAGGGATGAATTCAATCGAACAATTCAAGAACCAGCACCAAAAATTGAAATAGTGGATGTAATAAAAGAAATTGAGCGAGAGATTCCAGAACTAGATGAGGAAACTGGAGAGATTACAATAAAAATGGTAAAAGAAAGGATTGTGGTTGGTTCTGTTGAAAAAGAGGTTTTTGATGAAGACGGAAATCCAGTTTATGAAGGAACGAGAGCAAAATTGAATCCGAATTACAACTCAAATGAGAAGTATATTTCGCGTTTTGATAGACCAGAATGGGATGCAGTGGGGATGCTTGGAGTTTTGTCGGTGTATGATGATGGAACTTGTGAAGTGAATGGATATTGTAAGTGTAACGATTTCGGAATTGCGACAAAAGCAGAATCCGGTTATCGTGTTATTGAAAGAATAACAGAGAATATAGTTAAGGTGGTATTTCGATGAGAAATTAAGAGGGAAGGTGGAAGAGTATGGATACACCGATTTTAAGAGCAGAACATGAAGAGTTTCGGCGATTGATGGAATCAGAAAATGCACGGTTGGAGGAAGAAAATGACCGTCAGAATCACCGGATTGCCATTTTGGAGAAAAGTGTACAGCAGATTTCTAACCTTGCGGCGTCTACTGAAAAGCTGGCTACCAACATGGAAAATATGTTGAAGGTGCAGGAGCAGCAAGGAAAAAGATTGGAAACGTTGGAAGGGCAAGATGGTGAGATGTGGCGTAAAGTCACAGGTTATATTATCACTGTAGTTGTCGGGATTGTAATTGGATTTATTTTCACACAAATAGGTATGTAGAAAGGAGAAGGTGTCAGAATGAATGAGAAGAGTAAGAGATGGTGTAAGGCGGCTGGAGTACGTGCGATAAAGACCGTGGCACAAACGTTTGTGGCTACGATTGGGACGAGTGCTGTGATGAGTGCAGTGGATTGGCGATTCGTTGTATCAGCATCCGTTTTATCAGGAATTTTATCAGTAGCAACGTCCATTGCCGGACTGCCGGAGGTAAAAGAGGAATAAAATCATTCTGGATAAAAAGTAGAATGATTTTTATTTTTTGCTTGTCGAGAGGGAAAGTCTATGTTATATTAAAATACAAGGGACACCATACATGGGGTGGTTAGCCTCTCTTCATAAGAAGGGAGGTGGTGCACATGAGTACATACGAAGCGATTTCCTTGATGTTGAGTTTTGGAATACTTTTGGTTGCACTGATCTCCTATTTGAAAAAGTAGGAAATAAGAGTACAAAAATAACTGCCCCTGTCTTGCCGGACGTGCTGGGCAGTTATATTAACCAGTAGAGGGACGAGCCATTTTGTGGATGGTGTTCCCCGTTTGTATTTTTACTATAACATAAAGCAGAATAAGTTTCAAGTTAAAATTTAGAGCATCCTTCCAGAAAAGGATGCTTTTTTCTATAGGAGAAAATATGAAGATAGTAGAAAATATTTTAATTCAAAATCCTTGTTATCAGGCAGGGAGAAAAATCACAGTAAAGGGGTTGATGCTCCACTCCGTAGGATGTCCACAGCCGTTTGCTTCCGTTTTTATTAAACAATGGAATCAGGCAAACTATCGTTCTGCCTGTGTTCACGCTTTTATTGATGCGAATGACGGAATGGTGCATCAGACGCTTCCTTGGAATTATCGAGGGTGGCATTGTGGGGGCAGTGGGAACAATACCCATATAGGAGTGGAAATGTGCGAGCCAGCGTGTATTCGGTACACGGCAGGCAGTAACTTTACTTGTTCTGATTTAGCAGCGGCGAAAACAATGGTAAAAAAAACCTATGAGGCAGCAACAGAGTTGTTTGTTATGCTTTGTAAGAAATACAGCTTGGATCCGCTGGAGGATGGTGTCATTATTAGCCATAAGGAAGGGAGCATCCGGGGAATTGCCTCTAATCATAGCGATCCGGAACATCTGTGGACGCAACTTGGTATGGGTTATACAATGGATGGATTTCGGAAAGCGGTAGCTGCTGCCATGGCGTGTTGGAGCAGG
>CAJUEI010000117.1 GCA_910585255.1 uncultured Lachnospiraceae bacterium | reverse complement strand
GACTTCGGAGGAAAGTTAGAAAGTCTTATGTCTCTGTCGATCCACTAGGATTTTTGCCATTCTCGAATGGCAAAAAAGGGGTGTGTTTAGCCCGCTGTACGGGCGAATTGCACCCCGTTCCGTCCGGCTGGATGCATTTTCATTCAGAGACATTAGACTTTCTACCTTTCCGTAGAGCGGAACAGCATCAAGGAATAACTTTCCCACTCTAGCGTCCCCCTAATCCAACATACAAAATTTGACGAATTTCGGGTTTTATGTTAAACTAAACCAAGAGTATTTACAAAACCACGGAGGAATCAGCTATGTTTCGTACCCTACTTACTTTACTCTTTTTAATCATTTATTTCCTATTAGGAATCCCTATAACAGGAATCTTATACCTAATCGGAAGAAAAAATCCTCAAAAAAAGCAGCAGATTGCCAATACTTCTGTCAAAATTGCTTTTACAATTATCCTAAAGATAGCAGCCGGAACAAAAATTACCATAATCGGCAGAGAACGAATTCCAAAAGATACCGCTGTTCTTTATATTGGCAATCACCGAAGTTTTTTTGATATTCTCTTAATTCACACTCTTGCCCCCGGCATGGTAGGCTTTATTGCCAAAAAAGAAATGGAAAAAATCCCATTTCTAAGTACCTGGATGCGTGCAATCCACTGTCTTTTTTTAGATCGTGACGACATTAAACAAGGACTGCAAACTATTCTAACTGGTATCTCCTATATTAAAGAAGGTACCTCTATCTGCATCTTTCCAGAAGGAACCCGAAGCCAAGGAACAGACGAATCCGAGCTGCTGCCTTTTAAAGAGGGCAGTTTTAAAATTGCTGAAAAATCCGGCTGTCCTATTATTCCCGTCAGTATGAACCATGTCTCTGCTATTTTAGAAGAACATTTCCCATGGATTAAAAGCCAGCGGGTAATTGTTGAATTTGGAGAACCTATCTATCCAAAAGAATTAGATAAATCCCAGAAAAAATTTTTAGGTGCTCAGATACGGGAAAAAATCTCTAAGACAGTTCAAAAAAATGCAAACCTTTTATCGTAATTTTTTCTTCTTATTATTTAGAAGTTAAAAAATACAAAGCAGTTAGATGCATCCATTCCTTTCTCTAACTCAATGCATCTAACTGCTTTTATAAACCTAAACCCAATATTTAACCCACAAATCCCTGTTAGAAATTATCTTCCATAAAGCTGCGTCATTCCCCGAAGCCGCCCAGCCAGTTCATGGCTCATCTCCCACTCTTCAAATCGATAAGCCCAATTTCCGCCTGGCATACTAGGAGTATTCATCCGGCTTTCACTCCCTTTACACAACAGATCCTGCATCGGTATAATCGCATAAGCCGCTGTACTTCCTAAAGCCGTCCGTATAAAATCCCAGCAAACCTCTTCTTCTTTTCCGCTTGCAGAATTCATATAAATCCGGCATTTATTTTTCGAATTTTCACTTGCCTTCTGATACCATCCAATCGTTGTATCATTGTCATGTGTTCCAGTATAACAGATACAATTGGAATGATAATAGTGCGGAAGAAAATTGTTTTCTGATGTATTATCAAAAGCAAACTGCAAAATCTTCATTCCAGGAAGTCCAAACTGATCCCGCAGTTTTTCTACTTCAGGAGTAATAATTCCTAAATCTTCTGCAAAAATTGGAATATCTTCCCCTAATTCTTTTTGAACTGCAAAAAAGAATTCCTCGCAAGGTCCTTTCTTCCACTCCCCATGAATTGCTGTCTGCTCTCCATAAGGAACTGCCCAATAAGTTTCAAATCCCCGAAAATGATCGATCCGCAGATAATCCACCAATTTTAACTGCATTTTTATTCGGGAAATCCACCAGCGGTATTCCTTTTGTTTCATTGCTTTCCAGTCATAAAGCGGATTGCCCCAAAGCTGCCCCGTTGCACTAAAATAATCCGGCGGTACTCCCGCTACCACCGTTGGATAGCCTTTACTGTCTAACTGAAATAATCCCTTATTTGCCCATACATCTGCACTATCAATCGCTACAAAAATCGGAATATCCCCTACAATCTGAATTCCACGCTCATTTGCATAACGCTTTAATGCTCCCCACTGTTCGAAAAATAAAAACTGAATAAACTTATAATATTTTATCGATTCCGATAATTTTTCCGCCCATTTTGCTTTTATCTCTTCATCTGGATCTCGCAGGTCATCCTCCCACTCTAACCAGGAACGCCCCTCATGTGCATCCTTTCCAGCCATAAACAATGCATAGTCCTCCAGCCAAAAAGCATGTTCTTTTTCAAATTCCTGAAGTTCTTCCTTCATCTTTGTATCCGGCAAAACCTGAAAGGATTCATAGGCACGTCTTAACAGATGCGTCTTAAACTCAATCAATGGACCATAATCCACCTTTTTTGCATCCCACTTTGGCATCTCCCGAAAATCTTCTTCCACTAACAACCGTTTCTCCACTAGCCGCTCTGGACTGATTAAAAGCGGCTGTCCTGCAAAAGAGGAAAATGCCTGATAAGGCGAATCCCCAAATCCAGTCGGTCCTATCGGAAGAACTTGCCAGATCTTCTGCCCTGCTTCTGCTAAAAAATCAAGAAAGCGATACGCACCGCTTCCTAAATCCCCAATCCCGTACACAGACGGAAAAGAAGTCGGATGTGCCAATACCCCTGCAACTCTCTTTGGCACTTGTCTTATTGTTTCTACTGCTTTCTCTCCCATAAATCCTCCACTTTTGAATCGTTTCCATTTTCTTTTCATTATAACGAATTTATCCCTAGAATACAATAGATTTTTTATATTTTTCCAGAGAAATCCAAAACTTCTTTTACAGCACTTCTATCTTCTGTCATTTAAATATTGTATCATACCAGGTCCAAGATTCTCCGTAGGTCTTGCCAAAAATCCATGACTTTTATAAAACTCTTCCCTTCCCTTTGCACACATTAAATCCAGCATCATCTCCGTTCCTTCCATTCGTATGGACTCCGTATACTCAATCAGCATCTCCACCAGCTGTCCGCCAATCCCTGCTGCCTGTGCCTCTGGAACAACAATTAAATCCTGAATATAACAAATAACAGCTCCGTCTCCTACCAGCCTTCCCATTCCCACCGGTATCCCACAGTCCAACGCCACCAAGGTATAAATACTATTTTCCAATGCCAGGCTTGCCTGCTTATAAGAAAGTTTTTTCCATTTGACCGCTTTCCGAAGGGCAAGGTAAGTCTTCACATCTAATTCATTTTCCTTAAAAATAATCACGTTTTTTCTCCTTTTTTGCTCTTTTCCAGATATAACTTTCTTATCTGTCTTTTTCTATCTGTTTTTTATTCTATCTTTGTTATTATAAACCAACTCGGTTTATATCGTCTTATTCCTATTACTTTCTATCTAATTTTCTATTCTAATCCTACATTCTATCACAACCAACTCCATATTTCCATCCTATTTTCATTTTCCTCCAACAACCACATAAATCATTCTTTTATCCCAATTTCTGATAAATGTATTTTTTAAGAATTTAATACCTCTTCCAGAAAGCGAACAGAAGCTAAGCATATTAGAAATATTTTTAAGGAAAAAAACTGTTTACAATTTATTTACTCCTACGTTTGTTCTGAATTAGTCAAATCGGATATTCGCAATCCGCTTCGCTACTTGCTCATAACCTTATCAAGGAAGTCCCAACCCACCGCTTTCGCCTTGGCGGCTTAGAAGCGGGAGACTTCCTTGATGAGGTTAAAATATAGAATTGACAATATAAACAATTTAGCATATAATGTATTTGCGACTAATAAATAGTTGCAAATAACTATAAGGGGGTATTTATGCCAAAAAAAGATGATTTATTGGAAAAATTATGTCGAAAGCCAATTCCAAAAAATTTTACCAAATCAGAATTAGATATGCTAATGAAGAAAAGTGGATGTGAAAAATATTCTGGTGGAAGAGGATCAAGTATCATCTATCTTCATACAGAAACAAAAAGAGTTTTGCAGTTTGATGAACCTCATCCAGGTAAGGAATTGTATATTTATCAAATTAAAATGGTTATTCAATTTTTAAAAGATATTGGAGAATTGTAAAAAAATGTGTTTATAAATTTTATGTTGAAATATCATAGTTATCATGTTTTTATAATGTATTATAAATTATTATCGGTATAAATATTATATACTTGTTAAAATATCCCATTTTAAAAAAATATTGTAGAGAGGAGCACTCTTATGAACTCTATGTTAGAATATAATGGTTATCATGCGACTGTAACATATGATGCAGACGATAACTTATTTGTTGGAGAGGTTTTTGGAATTTCTGATTCTTTAAACTTTCATGGTTCATCTATTGACGAATTAAAAAAAATGTTTGCTAATTGTATTGATAATTATTTGGATTTATGTAAGCAAGTAGGAAAAGAACCACAAAAAGAATTTAAAGGAAATTTTAATGTACGTATTCCTTCTGAATTGCACAAGCAAATAGCGATGTCAGCAGCTCAACAAAAGATTACATTAAACCAATACGTGATTAATGCACTTCGTAAATCAATTTAACCCATCAAGGAAGTCCCCCAACCCGCCACTTTCACCTTCACGGCTTAAAAGCGGCGAGTTGAGGGACTTTATATCTGCATAATATCCTCTACACCAAAAATGTCAATTCCCATATTTATATTTCATATTGACCTAACAAAGAACTGCTGTAAAATATCGTAATTCCACAGCAGCCCTTTTGCTTCTTCTCACACGTTCTTTCTACCAAAGAAGCACCGTTCCAACCTGTTTTTCCAATTCCTTATCAAACACCAATACCTGTCCAAATCCCAGACATCCGTCCGCCTCTGTCTGATCCGTAGGAGTATTTGCTTCCTGATGGCAGACAATTACAACATATTCCTTTCCATGCACCGAAATCTTAACCGCTTCTGCCCAAGAATCAGGATGAATCACATCCTTAAACTCGGAACGAACCCGAATCTTTTCTGCTTTGCAAGTTTCCTCTCCCTCTGCTCCCTGCCCAAAAATTACAGTAATAAGAGAAGTAAACCCTTTCTGTTTCTTCTGCACCGTAACGGTAGTCTGATCCTCTGCCTGATTATAATTTCGTGAAACCCGTGTCCTCTTTTTCTCCATTTCTACACCAGGCGTAATAAAATACAAATCTGCCTTTGCCTTTTTCCCCCTATAAACTGCTTTCTGCTCTTCTGCAAAAAGCTCCACCTCTCCTTCATTATTAAAATGAAAATACTGACAATAACTATGCTCTCCGCCGGAATAAAGCTCATCTACCAAAAGATAGACATCTGGCTTTATATAAATCACTTTCCGATTTACAAAAACCCCATTTTCCAAATCCATATACCCCAGATGTCCGCCCTGCACAAATTCATACTGTTCCGTAAAACAGTGCTTTTGATTTACTGCAGCAGAAAGCTTCGAACACTCCCAAGAATCCTTACAGATCGTAAATAATTTTCCATCCACCGTAATCGTATTATGTGCCATCGGATCTTTAAATTCATACCGATTTGGTCCTGCTACATAATTAAACCGCCCCGAATCCATCAGAACATCTTCTCCATGAATCACCAAATCAACATGCAGTTTATCCGAATGTCCATGCCCTGCTCCAAGTGTTCCACAGTGAAAATGCAGCAAATTTGCTTCCTCTCCCCAATCCGTCCGCAGATAATAATTTCCGCTGTCCGAAAGAGCCAAAGAGAGAAACGGAATTGGTGCCGTCTCCATCTGTTCATATTCCCTAGCCGCTTTCATTCCCAAATCCCAGACACTTTCAAAATCCAATCGTTTCAATCCAGCCTTCTTTAAAACCGGATCAGAAAATACCCAAGCTCCTATACTGATATAATCCCGAACATCTGTATCATCACTATCCCCATTGATAAACTGATGACCATTCGGCTTCTTCCAAGCCACATTTGCAAAAGCCATCTTATAAGTCCGATCCCGAATAGCCGAAGGAACCACCACCCCATTTCGGGAAGCTAAAATCAATACATCCAAAAAGCAGTGATACACTTCATTATGATACATAGGCGACTGTTCCCATTGCATCCCGTCTGGAAGAATCTGCAGCCGAGCCTCCACCTCTAAATGTTCCAACGCAATTTTTGCATACTCCCTTGTCTTCTCACTCTGAGGCAGCATAAGAGCAATCATAAACAGCCCATGATCCTCTAAAATACTCCAATTACTCATCCTCCGCATAATCGAATGATACTCTACCAAATATTCCGCATGCACCATCATACACTGATAAAAAGCATCCACTACCTCATCCGTAAGAAAAGGACTCTCCCGAAAATAATAAAATGCCTTTGTCCAAAACTCTCCTCTCAGCCCAGCCTCAATCGTCCTCCAAGTCGTCTTCTGCGACTCTTTTGTAAGAGGAACCTTTTGAATCCAATCCATCAGCAATTCCGTAAACACCTTGGCATATTTCTCATCTCCAGTAATCGCATAAGCCTGTCCCAAACAGATAAAAAACCGATGCCGATTAAACTGAAAGATAAATTCCGGATCATCCCCAGGCATATAGTCCCACTGAATCTCCTGTTCAAAAATCACCGGTTCATACGTCCGCTCCATATCCCACTTTAAATCAAATAAAAACTCCTTCCGGCAGACTTCCTCCGCCACCCGTAAAATATGTTCCACATCCTCCTGCCAATAAGTCCTGCAGTATTCCCCAATCTCTGTCTTATCCTCAAAAAAATAGCAACTGCTGTCCCGATCAAAAAACTCTGCCTTCGTCATATCGCTCCCTCCGTTTCTCGGCAAAAACAAACCTTCCACTATCTATATTCTCCTACCAATAAAGCTCCCAATCCTTATGAAGCCGTGTCAACGCCTCCATATAAAAATAATCCCCCCAGGAATTGCACTCATCCACCCCATAGTGATTACAAGTATTATAAGGTGAATGATTCGAATAAGTACTATGAAGCACCAACCCATTCGACACCGCCATATCCTTTACCGCATAAAAATCCCACAAAGCCTTTAAAAGCTGTCCCGCAATCTTCCTATAATAAGCAGCTTCCTCCTCTTCCATATACTTTGCCATCTCAAGCATACCACAAGCCGCAATCGAAGCACTAGAAGAATCTCTAGGCTGATCCTCTCCATCCGTAAATTCCAAATCCCAGAAAGGAACCAAATCCTTAGGCAGATGCCGCAGAAAATACTCCGTCACATGCCGAAAGATCTCCATATACTCCGAATTCTTTGTATACTTATAAGCCAAAGCCATTCCATAAACTCCCCATGCCTGTCCCCGTGCCCATGCCGATCCATCCCGATATCCCTGACAAGTAGCACCATGATCCGGCTCTCCGGTTTCCATATTGAAGAAAAAAGTATGCCAAGTCGAATAATCCTCCCGAATTACATTGGCAACCGCCGTATGAATATGTTTCTGTGCAATATCATGATAGACCAAATTTCCGGTTTCCTCCGAAGCCCAATAGAGCAAAGGCAGATTTAAAAGACAATCAATAATCAGCCGATAATTCCCCGGCTCATCCATCGCTCCCCATGCCTGAATAAACTCTCCCACCGAATGATACCGTGTAATCAACTGATCCGCCGCCAAAACAGCAGCCTTCTTCCCTTTCTCACTCCCAATCAATTTATAAGCCGCCACACAGCTAGGAGAATACAAAAACCCCATATCATGATGATCCACTTGAATCTTCTTCTCAATACGATTCAAAAAATTCTCCACCTGCACTTCTCCCGCCTGCCTTAAACAAGAAGCCTCTTTCTTTCCTTTCTCCAATGCATATTCATAAGCAAGCCAAATCTCCCCAGTCCAAAACCCCGTAGTCCACTCTACATTTTCAATCGGCTGGTAAAAATTATCGACACTATAAGCATTTTGAAACTTATCCGTAAATAGATCCAAATTTCGAACAACCTGCCTCACCGCAAAATCCAATGCATCCTCAATCTCTTCCGCCGAAATCTCCTGATACTGATCAAAAACAATCCTCTCGTCCATATCTCTATCCTTTCTAAAATAAAACTAAAAAATATCTTTCATTAACCATAAATACTATTTTTATCTCCCATCTTCCCCATACCCATAATTAACAACCTACTTTCAGCACTCCATTAACCAAAAATACTATTTTACCTCCCCTATACCCGTCACAATCAAACAACTCAACAATCATTTTCCAATCAAAAAAAGCCGTACCCAACACATACAAATCCATTGTTCCGGCTGAAAAAAACAGCTTGCTGCATTGGGTGAATCTCTGCAGGGGTATTGCTTCCCGCCGGCACTTAGGCACTGTCTTTCAGTGCCTTATGTGTCCGCTGCGAGGAAGCCTTAGTGCAAACGGTCCCAGCAGAGAATCACCCAATGCAGCAAGCGTCCCCCTGTAAGCGTCCCCCTGCAACAAATAAAACATATCCTATCCAACTCACCCCTTAATTCCCGTATTAGCCACACCTTCCACAAAGTTCTTCTGCAAAATCAAAAATACAACCAAAACAGGAATCAAAGAAACCACAGAAGCCGCCATCAAAAGCCCATACTGCGAAGAATACTGCCCAATAAAGGAATTCTTAATCCCAAGCTGAATCGTCCAATTTGCCTTATTCGGAGTTAAATAGATCAACGGTCCCAAATAATCATTCCAAGTCGCCACAAACGTAAATATCGTTAAAGTCGCCAAAGAAGGCTTTGACAAAGGCAGCATAATCTTTAAATAGATCATATACTCACTCATTCCATCAATCCGAGCCGCCTCACAAAGTTCATCAGGAATTCCCATATAAAACTGCCGCATCATAAACACTCCAAAAGCCGAAAATGCCTGCAGACAAATCATCGCCGTCAATTTCCCATTCAAATGAAAGACATTACTCATCATAATAAACTGAGGCACCATATAAACCTGCCACGGCACAGCTATTGTAGCAATATAAGCCAAAAACAATTTATCCTTATGCTTAAAATGCAGTTTTGCAAAAGAATAAGCGGCAAAACTACTGGTAAGTAGCTGCAAAAAAGTAACCACTATTGTTAAAAATGCCGTATTTCCAATATACCGTGTAAAATCCATTCTCTTCCAGATCTCTACATAATTATTCCAGCGAGGATTTTTCGGAATCCATACAAAAGGATTCATCTGAAAAACCTCTCGATCCGATTTAATTGACGAAGATAACATCCATAAAAACGGTACTATCATAAATGCTGCCAATAGGAAAAGGATAAGATAAACAATTACCTTTCCGATCATGGCTTTCTGCCTTGCTGATTTCATATCCTTCTCTCCTCCTCTTTATGAATTTGCGTAATTCTTTTCCCCTCTAAACTGGATTAAAGTCACCGCCAATACCAATAAGAATAAAATCATTGCTACTGCACTGGCATATCCCAAATCCCATTCAATAAATCCCTTTTGATAAATATAATGTACTAAAACCGTAGAGGAAACCGTTAATGTATTATTATCACCGCCAGCCAGCAAAGTCGCTACATCGAATACTTTAAAGCAGTTAATCGTCAGCATAACGGAAACAAAAAATGTAGTAGGCTTTAACTGAGGCCATGTAATCGAAATAAATTTCTGCCAAGTATTGGCACCATCTAAGCTGGCTGCTTCATAGAGTTCTTTTGAAATCCCCTGAAGTCCGGCAAGATAGATCACCATGTAATACCCCATAAATTTCCATACACTAAATAAAATATAACTGACCATAACCAAATTTCCGACAAACCACTGCGGTAAATCTTTATTTTCAACATGGAATACATAATAAAGAATTGCATTGACCGGTCCTGACTGAGAAAACAACATCTTCCAAACAGCCGTCACCGCAACTAGAGATGCTACATAAGGAAAAAATGCGATTGTACGAAAAATTCCCCGTCCATGAATCTGCTGATTCAATAAAATAGCTAATGCCAAAGAAGCAATTAAAGTAAGCGGTACTGTTCCGATACAATAAATAATCGTATTTTTTAATGCTGCTAAAAAGAACTGATCCGAAAATAATTTTGTAAAATTTGAAATTCCTGCAAATTGAATAGGATTACTTCCATCCCATCTTGTAAAAGCAAGTACAAAAGCAAATATAACCGGAACTAAAGTAAATACTGCAAATCCAATAAAATTAGGTGCAATAAAAGAAAGAGCTATCCATGTTCTGCGTCTTTCTTTTTGTTCCCGCCCTTTTATCAACGCCGCATTTGCAGCTGTATCCTCTCTCTTTTTTGTTTCGCTCATAAATCTCCCTCCTTTTTGCCTTTTCCACAACCTATCCTTTCTCACTCTGCCCCTTACTTACAACCCGGCAGCTTTTCACTGCCGGGTCGAGTTCTCTTATAAAATAATAAACCATTCTTTTTCTATGGATTTAAAATCTTTCCAATTGCATCATTCATTGCTGCAATTCCTTCGTCCACGGTCATTTCACCAGACATAATACTAGAATGATAAGAATCTAAAATACTGTTGATTTCTGATACATTTTCTGCATATGGAACTTCCAGATACAGATTAGAAACTTCCAATGCTTCCTTGCTCTGCTCGTCCTGCGGGAATCCTTCCAAACCAGAGATAATATCCATTGCCTCTGAAGTCATAATTGCTGGGAAGTTTCCTGTCTCTGCCATTACTTTTGCTCCATCTGTTCCGCTGACAAACTCAACAAAATCCCAAGCTGCATCTTTATTCGATGCACCGGTTGTTACAGCAATACCGGTAATGGTACCAAGTGTAGAACCAGCTTCTACTCCTTCTGCATGAGGATATTTTGCAATTGCCCAGTTTCCGCATAACGAACTGTCATAATCTCCCGACTGTAAATTAGAAATCATCGTTGAAATAAACCAAGATCCCATATTCATCATTGCTACATCTCCGCCGGAAAATGCTGCAGAATAGTGAAGTCCTTCTGTCTTTAAATTAGTAAAGGAACGGCAGATTCCGTCTGCTTCCTGATTTAAAACCATCTCATAATATGGCTTAAAGAAATCATAATTTCCAGAAAGAATGGAATGTTCTCCGTCTAATACACCAAATAGCTGTACAGCGGAACGCCAGGTATGATAGTGTGCTCCATATACTGAACTTCCAAAATCAGAACTCGATACCTGTCTTGCCAATGCATCATACTCATCAAACGTCATATCATTGGTCGGATAATCCACGCCTGCTTTATCAAATAAATCTTTATTGTAGAATAATACCCAAAAATCATTTCGGAACGGAAGCTGATACAGTTTTCCATCCACTGTAATCTGATCGGTGGTACCGCCATACAAAGATAAATCAATATTGGCAGCACTGATATAGTCATCTAGCGGTTCAATGGTATTCTTCTGAACCAACGTTGCATAACCCGGCACATCCTTTACCGAAACAACATCAAATG
>CAJUEI010000116.1 GCA_910585255.1 uncultured Lachnospiraceae bacterium | reverse complement strand
AAAGACGGCAGCAGATACAAGGCGTGGCGTTGTTACGAAGCGGCAAGTCATGGCAGACCTTATATCGATAGAACGGGAAATCCGGCTGGCTGTTTGGGAGAAAGTATTCGCAATGAAGAAGTAATGTGTTTATTACGTATAACCTGCAAAAAATTAAATATCAATCGAAAAAAAGCTGCAGATCATCTTATTCAAATAATTAATACTGTGATACGGACAGATTTAACAGGAATAAATTCCTTAACGGAAAAAATCGAAGAAGCTAAGAAAAAGCGAACGGGTCTGATCGAGCTTTATACAGGCGGTGATATTGATAAAGATGAATTTACTGCTCTAAGAGCTAAGTATGATAGGGATATTGAAAAATTAGAATCTATATCGGAGGAGATAGAGCAGCAGATGGTAAGTGAGCGGCAGCAGAAATGGACAGAGGAGATAAGGAAAACTATTGACGAACTGATAAGCGGGATTTCATATGAAGAGGAATACTATGCTCAGATACTTGACAAGATGGTAGTCAATGACAGAAATCATATCGATGTCTATTTAAAGATGCTGCCTTATAAATGGAACTTTATAGCAGAAAAGCTTTGAAAAAAGTCCATTTCTGAGGCTTCACTACCGATATCGGTTAAAAGTCCTGCAACTTTAGGATTTGACATACTATACCGCTGTGAAAGATAACGCAGGGAAGCTCCCATCTCTCCGTTTGGTCCGCCAGACTTCCAAAAGAGAGAAACGATAAGAATAAAATTTTCTTAACTAGGGTAAATAAAAATGAAATTCCATAGAATCATTTTTTTTATCGTATATTATCTTTTCTATTACACTTCGCACCATAGCAGACTTTTGTTCTTTTGGGGTCTTTGGATTTTTTAAGTACCACAGCAGCTCCTCTGTTTTCTGAATAAAAAGATTTGAATCAGCAGATAACACCGATTCCGCACATTTGAGCAGATTTTTTCGTTCCTGTTCCAGTTCTTTTTTATTTTCTTTATACTGCTGCAAAGTATCGATGCCTTCTAGATAGGCTGTTTTTGCACGAATTTCTTTTTGGGAGAGAATATCAAACTGTGTATCAGATAAAAGAGCGGCAGGCTTATTTTGTAATAAGTCAGAATCTTTTTTGACATAGCAGCAGCCATTGTTTTGAATCATAGGTTCTAATCCTTTAAAAAAGGCGGTTTCTGCTTTTAGAACCGACAGGGCATGAGATTCTGGACATTTTCCCTTTCCATACTGATAACATTGAAAGTAGGGATAACTTTTTTGGGTACGTTTATTATAACCGGGAGAGTAGGCAAGTCTTTTTTTGCAGTAAGAGCAGCAGAGCAGACCAGATAACCAGTGGCGGGAGGAAGAGATACAGCGGCGGCGAGCCGGAGAAGAATCCTTTTTCATTTTTTCTTGAACTGCATAAAATGTATTTTCTGAAAGAATAGGAGGATGCAGAGCATCTCGAATAATCCATTCGGATTCCTCTTTAATTCGATGGGTTTCATGTTCCTGTCGGTTCCAGCGGATTTTTCCGATATAAAAGGGATTTTTTAAAATATATTCGATACTGCGGGATTCCCATAAGGCTCCGGTTCGGGTTTTAATTTCAATCTGATTGAGATGGCGGGCAATATCTGCAGGGCGAAATCCTTCCAGATACTGCCGAAAGATCGATTGAACAACGAGAGCCTGGGAACGGTGCACAGTGGGAATAGACTGACCTTTTTGACGTTCATAACCGAATGGGGGAATTGAGAGATAACCGCCTCGCTCAGCTTTTTCTTTCATACCTCGCATCACATCTCCACTGAGACGAATGGAGTAATATTCATCCATCCATTCAATAATCCGTTCTATTAGAATACCAAAGGGATTGTCTGCAATCGGTTCTGATATACTAATTACTTCTACCTGTTGCTTTTGCAGCATTGACTTATAGACAATAGATTCTTCTTGGTTGCGTGCAAAACGGCTGAATTTCCAGACTAGGATAGCATCAAACGGGTGTTCTTCCGACTTTGCTAAAGCAATCATACGTTTAAATTCTGGACGTTTTTCCGCCTTTCGTCCAGATATACCGCTGTCTTGAAAGATATGACAGGGAGCAATGGTATAGTGATGTGTATTGGCATAGTCAAACAATAATTTTTTCTGTGAATCGGGAGAAAGTTCTTCCTGTTTGCCATGAGTAGAAACTCGGATATAAGCAGCAGCCCGGCGTTGGGGAAAAGAGAGAGGGTTATTTTTCATTTTCATAATGAATACTCCTTTATTTGATATCTTTTTTTATAAAAAGAAAAGCTTTTATTATATATATGCTAAATAAAAAGAAAACATAGAGAAAAGGCAAGGAATCGTGATAAAAATTTTATTTTGATAGAGTGCAGGGAAAGGAAGTGGTTTTTGTGTTTTATTCTTATAAGATAAAAACAGAGAAAAAAGAGGAAATTGATTGGGATCTTATGGAACAGAATGATCAGCATATGGTAAAGGAAAAGATTTTTCAGACGATGTTAGAAAGCACAGGATGGGAACAAAAGAAAGCAGAACGAAAGAAACCATTAGAAACAGAAGAAAATCAATAGAAGATTTTTGCAGGCAATAAAAATTTGTAAATTTTTTCTATCTTTTGTATATTTTTCTAAAACCGTACATAATAAGAGAGAGAAAAACAGTATTAAGAGAGAGTACAAAAGAAAACGTGTAGATAAGAAGGAAACTATAAATAATGAAGAAAGAAAGTGTAAAGCAGAAAAGAAAATAGAAATAAAAAAGAAAATGTAAAGTGGGAAAGGAAATGCAGAGATAATGAGAGATTATAAGTATGGAATGGCAGAGGCATGGGAGATAGCAAAGCGGATTTTTCTTCCAAAAGAAAACGGAGGTTTTGGATCGGAGCAGTTGAAAGAAATTTTTGGAACGGCAAAACCGGAGATATTATTTGAAAAATATACCCCGCAGCAGGCAAAAGAAAAAATTGCACAGTGGGAGGAGGCGATGGAAGAGATTCAGGTGGGAGATGTAGTAAAGGTTACATTTCCCGTTCCAAGGACAGGAGTTGTAATTGCAAAAGCAGATGATTATGTGGTATGGTTTAATGAAAATTTAGTAGTAGATTATCGGAGGAATAGAATCCGAAAGACAGGACAGACGATTAATATTCAGAATACATTAAAACGGTTTTAAAATTCTTTTTTCTCTCTTGCAATTCTGATAGGTATATGCTAATATCGTGTTGCGGAGGTGGAAAATGTGACATTATATTTGGCGAATATTAGTAATGACATTATTATCTGTACAAAAGATTACCTGATAGAATTGCTGAAGAAAAATAATGATGTAGCGTATGCAAGGAGATTGGATAATTTAGCTGAAGTAGCAGATAAATACAAGAGTAAAAAGATCTATGGTTTATAGGACGAAGTAGCTGTTTCTAGCTGCTTCGTTTCTGGTTTTTCGGAGTATGCACCACCATACTGTGACATAATCACCTGTGCAATTTTAGGATTGGTATTTGTAATCTTTACAGGAAATTCTAATCGTTTTTCATATATCCACATAAATTAACAAGCCCCCATTTCCCATGGCCAAGGACCTTCGCTCCAAGACCAGTATTGATCGTTGTCGAATTGAGTCATTCTTAATGGCCCATAGAGAGCACTGTATTCTTCTGCTGCCTGATTGTAAAGGCGGTTCATCTTTTGGTAAAATGCGAGTGCTTCTTTATCACACGGATGAGTGTCTAAAAAAAGTGCCGTATCATATACAGCAAAACCAGATTCGTAAATTTTTTTCATTAGCTGTTGTTTATTTTGTGTTCTATTGTTGACAGCTGTGTTGGAATTTCTGGTTTGGTTTAAATTTATGGTTACGTTTTGATTTAGATTTTGTGTTGTGTTCATGGATTTAAGCAGCTCCTTTCACAGAATGGAAGATCCAGTTCTTGAAATATGGTTCCTATCCAAAGACCTTTTGATGGATCATAAAGATTGTTCCATTGCTGCCATGGAACATAGGACATGGCAAGCGGCAGACGATCTAATCCTTGATAGGGACAGCTTTCATCCGATTGGGAAGAGACAGAATAGACAGTCGAAGGATTTGCCTGGTACATGGGACTGCAGTTCGATTGATTTCTGCGGCAGATAGGCTGTCTGGTATGGTTATAATAATCCATAGTAGGTTCTCCTTTCTATAATAATAAGACCAAAGACAAAATTGGTTTTGTACTTGGTTCTGGTTTAGTGTATGAGGGAGGGGAGAAAGATGTGAATTTCTATATATTCTCTGGAAAAAGAAAGAAGTTTGCGTTATAATAAGAAAATAGTTTAAAAAAATAGGAGAATTTAAAAATGGTTCGAGAACAAATTACGGCTTTAAGAAAAGAGATGGAAAAAGCAAATATTACGGCTTATATGGTGCCAACCAGTGATTTTCATGGCTCCGAGTATGTAGGAGAGTATTTTCAGGGGCGGGCGTTTCTTTCTGGCTTTACCGGATCTGCAGGGACTTTAGTGGTCACACAAGAGATGGCAGGACTTTGGACAGATGGACGTTATTTTTTACAGGCAGCAGAACAGTTAAAGGATACTGGAATTGATCTGTTTCGGCTCGATCAGGAAGGAGTTCCTAATGTAAAGGAATTTTTGGCGGAGACGTTAAAACCGGGGGAACGATTGGGATTTGACGGAAGAGTAGTTTATGCAAGGGAAGCGGAAGAACTGAGTCAAAAGTTGGAGAAAAAAGGAGTTTCTATCTGTTATCAAATGGATTTAGTTGATTTGGTTTGGGACAATCGTCCGCCTTTGTCGAAAAAAGCAGTGATGATATTGGATGTTCAGTATGCCGGGGAATCTAGAGAGAGTAAGATAGAAAAGATTCGGCAGAAGATGAAACAGGCAGGAGCGGATCTTTTTTTATTGACATCATTGGACGATATTGCTTGGCTTTTAAATATTCGGGGAAATGATGTGAAGTGTAATCCGGTGGTGCTGTCCTATTTGGCGATGATGGAGGATCAGGTGCTTTTATTTGCGAATCGGGAAGCATTTTCAGAAGAGATAGAAGAGGAATTAAAACAGGCAGGTGTTTTTCTTCGGGACTATCAGGAATTTTATTCTTATATTCAGAAGATACCAGAAGATACAAAGGTGTGTTTGGATAAAAGAAAAGTGAATTATACTATTGTAAAGAGTCTTTCGGGGAGAGTGGAATTGGTGAACCAAACAAATCTTACTCTGCTTCCAAAGGCAGTAAAAAATCAAACAGAAATGGAACGGATTCGGGAGGCACATCGAAAAGACGGGGCAGCCGTGGTTCGTTTTATTTATTGGTTAAAGACACGGGCAGCAAAGGAGAAGATTACAGAGTTAAGTGCAGCCGTGAAATTGGAAGAGTTTCGAGGGGCACAAAAACATTATATGGGACCAAGCTTTACACCGATTATCGGATATCAGGCACATGGGGCGATTATTCATTACTCTGCAACCGAGGAATCAAACTGTCAGTTAAAACCGGAAGGACTGGTACTTTTAGATACCGGAGGACAGTATCTGGAGGGGACAACGGATATTACCCGTACAGTAGCATTAGGACCGGTAACAGAGGAAGAAAAGATGTATTTTACTCTGGTATTAAAGGGAAACCTGAATTTAAGTGCTGCTAAATTTTTATACGGCTGCCGGGGAATTAATTTGGATTATTTGGCACGAGCACCGCTTTGGGAGCGTGGGTTAGATTATCCACATGGAACTGGACATGGAGTGGGATTTTTCTTAAATGTTCATGAGGCACCAAACGGATTTCGCTATCAATGGATTCCAGAGAGAGGGGAAAGTGCAGTATTAGAAGAAGGTATGCTGACTTCGAATGAACCAGGATTTTATCTGGAAGGAAAATTTGGAATCCGGCATGAAAATTTGATGCTGTGTGTAAAAGATGAAAAAAATGCATATGGACAGTTTATGCGGTTTGATACGGTTACATTGGTTCCATTTGATTTAGATGCTATAGCAAAAGAACTTTTAAGTGAACGGGAGAAAAGGGTTTTAAATCAATATCATAAAAGGGTCTATCAAACGATTGCTCCTGCTTTGGAGGGAGAAGTAAAATCGTGGTTAAAAGAGGCAACAAGAGAAATTTAGAGTGTACAAAGAGTTTAGATAGGAGAGCAGGAATGAAGCAGCAAATTTACAGTAGTTTATTATTACTGCTTACAGCTATAATATGGGGAACTGCGTTTGTGGCACAAAGTGTAGGGATGGAGTATATCGAACCCTTTACATTTAATGGAATACGAAGTATGATTGGAGGGGCTGTTTTGGTACCGCTGCTCTATTGGCTGGAGAAGCCGCTGCAGAAAAAAGAAAGGGAGTTTCCCTGCAGTTTAGAAAATAGGCAGAAAAAGATAGATAAAACGCTGCTGCTTGGGGGGATTTGCTGTGGAATTTGTCTGTGTGTAGCAAGCAATCTGCAGCAAATCGCACTGCAGTATGTAGCGGTTGGAAAAGCAGGATTTTTAACAGCCTGTTATATTGTAATTGTTCCGGTTTTAGGATTATTGTTTAGAAAAAAATGCAGTTCCTATCTCTGGTGCAGTGTAGGGATGGCATTGATTGGACTCTATTTTTTATGTGTAAAGGGAAGTTTTTCTTTGGAATGGGCAGATGGGCTGCTGCTTTTATCTGCCTTGCTCTTTGCGGTACATATTTTAGTAATTGATTATTTTTCGCCTCTTGTCAATGGAGTAAAGATGGCGTGTATTCAGTTTTTTGTATGCGGGCTGCTGTCTCTTTTATTTGCCGCTATTTTAGAACAGCCGCAGCTTTCCTCTATTTTAGCGGCATGGCTGCCGATTCTCTATGCTGGGGTGCTGTCCTGCGGAGTAGGCTATACCCTGCAGATTGTAGGACAGAGGGGAATGAATCCTACGGTGGCATCTTTACTATTAAGCTTAGAGTCTGTAGCATCTGTTTTGGCTGGCTGGCTCCTTTTAGAACAAAGACTAGAGAGAAGAGAGATTTTAGGATGTATGATTATCTTTATGGCAATTATTTTGGCACAGCTTCCTACTAAGATAAAAAAATAGGAGGAAGGAATCTTTTTAATGTTCCATTTCCCAGTCGTCCATAGGAAGTAAAAACCCTTTTTCTTTTAATGCCTGTTCAATTAGATGCAGAGTTTCTGCAGAGTCAGCTTTTATCGTATGATAATGATAGTTGGAAGTAATATTCTTTAGCGGGCTGGATTTGCCGCTGTGGATATCCTGCATAAATTCCTTTACATTTCGTCTGGAATGAATGGATAAAAGTCCCTGAATTTTACCGTATACTCTATGATAGACGAAGACATCGAGCACTTCACCTCCCAGATCCACAATCGTATTTAATTCTTCTTCTATCTGTTCGTCCGTATGGGAAACCTTTAATACTTTTGTAATATCAGGACGTTCGTTGAGCAGATAGCCTCGGTTGGTAGAAAAGATATCGTGATTGGCAGCACGCAGCAGAGCAATGTCTTGGACAATAACCTGACGGCTTACCTGAAAGCATTTTGCTAACTGGATGCCGGAAAGCGGCTGGGCAGTATTTTGCAGTTGGGTAAGAATAGCTTGACGACGTTGTTCTCCGTTCATAGTGTTCCTCGATTCTTTTTTGTAATCATGTTATAATGGAATAGTAGCATAAATTATCATATTCATCAATCCTATTTCGAAGAATTGACAAGATAAATTTATATTTCAGTATTATCGGCAGAAAGGTTCTCTTTAGACAGCAAAAGAATTTGACTTATTGAAACGGCAAAGGAGGTTTATATGGCAAAGTACTATGAAGCATATGAAAAAAGATATCAGCAGGTTCATGAAAAACAATTATCGTGGGCATCCAATCAGCCTTCTCCTATTGTATTGGAAACAATAGAAAAATATACAGTGAAAAAAATAGATAAAATTTTAGAATTAGGCTGCGGAGAGGGAAGAGACAGCATATTTTTATTAAAACAGGGTTACTCTGTATTGGGAACAGATATCTCTAAAGAGGCAATTCAATTTTGTATTTCGCAGAATCAGGAATATCATTGTTCTTTTCAGGTTCTCGATATTTGTACCTCAAATTTAGAGGAAAAATTTGATTTTATCTATTCGGTTGGTGTGATTCATATGTTGGTTCTTCAGGAAGACAGAGATGCATATTTGCGTTTTATCGCTTCTCATTTAACAAAAACAGGAACGGCCCTTATTTTAACTATGGGAAATGGAACTGATGAATATGAAAGCGGGATCGAACATGCATTTGAGAGTACAATCCGTATTCATCAAGAAACAGGACAAGAATTATTAGTTGCATCGACATCCTGTAAAGTAGTAAATTTTGAAAATTTTGAAAGAGAGCTGCAGAAAAATAATTTAAAATTAATAGAAAAAGGAATCACAGAACAAGTCCCTGAATTTTCTGTTATGATGTATGGAGTAGTACAAGCAGACAGAATAAGTACTGCAGAAGGAAACTGTTAAAAAGGATGAGAAGAAATGAAGAAAAAAGGATGGATTCAAGTAATTGCTGCAGTCGCTGTTTGGCTTGGAATATGGCAGATTCTTTCGGTACGAATCAATCGTACCGTCTTTTTGCCCTCTTTATTGGAAGTAGGAAAGGCATTGGTTCAGATCGGAATAACAGAGGAGTTTTATCTTTCCATAAGAAATTCTCTGCTGCATGTATTAAGTGGTTTTCTGCTGGCTGTGACAATGGGAAGTCTTCTTGCAGTTTTTTCTTACTGGAATAAATGGCTTTTTGCTTTTATTCAGGTACCGATTAAATTAATTCAAGCAACGCCAGTTGCTTCTTTTACCATGCTTGCACTGGTTTGGATTTCTTCCAAATATTTATCCATATTAGTTTCTTTTTTAATGGTATTGCCTACTATTACAATTTATATTAGGCAGGGACTTTTGGAAACCGATTCTAAACTGTTAGAAATGGCTTTGGTCTATCGGATGTCTTTTATGCAAAAGATTCGGTATATTTATCTGCCTGCTCTGCTGCCCTATTTTTTATCCGCCTGCTCAGTCGGAGTCGGAATGTCCTGGAAATCTGGAATTGCAGCAGAAGTAATCGGTGTTGCCAGACATTCCATTGGAAATCAGCTTTATCAGGCAAAACTATATCTGATGACGCCCGAACTATTTGCATGGACTTTTGTCATTATTGCCGTTAGCATAACAGTAGAGTATAGTATGATGTGGGCAATTAACCGCTGTAGACGGCGGATAGAAGGGAGAACCAAACGGTGAAGCGGAAAACATATGCTATGGATTCAATTGAAATTTCTTTGGAGGACGTAAGAAAAGAATATAATAAAAAACAAGTAATAGAAGGACTTTCCTTCCGATTTTTAGCAGGAAGCAAAACAGCAGTTATCGCACCTTCAGGAGCAGGAAAAACCACTTTGCTGAGAATAATTCTAGGATTAGAGCAGCCGGACGGAGGGCGAATCCAATATCAAAAAGAGCTGTTTGCCTCTGCCGTCTTTCAAGAAGATCGTCTGTTAGAATATGCATCTCCTCTAGAAAATATTCGGGCGGTTCTTCCCAAAAAAACAATGACAGAGGCAGAAATCTATAAAGAACTCTCTCAAGTAAAACTGTCAGAAGATGCCTATCGGCAGTGTTGTTTCCTAAGCGGGGGAATGAAGCGGCGGGTCGCTATTGTGCGAGCCGTTTTAATGCCTGGCAATTTATTAGTTATGGATGAACCTTTTAAAGGGCTCGATCCAGAATTAAAAGAACAAGTAATGGAATATGTAAAAGAAAGAATAAAAGGAAGAACCTTTCTTTTGGTCACACATAACAGAGAGGAAGCCGTATATTTTCAGGCAGAATCATTAAAATGGAACAGATAGGATTTTGGCATTGGCTGGAATGAAGCGAAAACTTGTTTCATATATTGGTGATAAAAGGGATTTGGGAGCATCAGGATATGTTTTTTTACAATAGAAAGTGGCAAGAAATATGCAGAAGAGGATACATCAGAATAGGATGTATCCTCTTTTGCATGGTATTATCTCTGCTTCCGATAGGAACAGTATTTGCAGAAGAAGAGGTAAACGAATCGGAATTATATGCAAAAGCGGCGGTTTTAATGGATGCACAATCTGGACGGGTACTATATTCCAAAAATGGGGAGGAAGTTCTTCCAATGGCAAGTACAACAAAGATTATGACTTGTATTCTTGCATTGGAATATGGAAATATGGAGGATATTGTAACGGTTTCTTCTTATGCCGCTTCGCAGCCGAAAGTACACTTAGGCATGATAACCGGACGAGAGTATTATCTAAAAGATTTATTATATTCATTAATGTTAGAATCTCACAATGATAGTGCGGTTGCGATAGCAGAGCAGATAGGCGGCAGTGTGGAAGCATTTGCAGATATGATGAATCAAAAGGCGGCAGAAATCGGGTGCAAGCAGACTTATTTTATTACGCCAAACGGATTGGATGCAAAAGTGGTAATGGAGAGCGGAGAGGAAAAATTTCATTCTACTACGGCAGAAGATCTCGCTAGAATTATGTCTTATTGTATTATGGAATCTCCTAAAAAAGAAGAATTCTTAGCAATTACTCGTACAGAACAATATAGTTTTTCCGATATAAAAGGACAGTGTTCCTATTCTTGTTACAATCACAATGCATTTTTAACGATGATGGATGGTGCATTGTCTGGAAAGACGGGGTTTACTGGACTTGCAGGCTACTGTTATGTAGGGGCATTGAGAAGAGAAGAAAAAACATTTGTTATTGCATTATTAGCCTGCGGGTGGCCGAATAATAAAACTTATAAATGGTCTGACAGCAGAAAATTATTTACATATGGAATGGAAAATTATAACTATAAAGAATTTTATGAAGAGCAGGTGTTTGAACCACTTAGTGTTGCTAATGGTGCGGCTCGATCCGGGAATCCGTTTGAAACAGTAGTGACAGGGATTACGATAGAGGAGGGGGATCGAAGTGTAGGACTTTTGGTAAAAGAAACCGAGAAAGTAGTAAAAGAGGTTAGTCTGCTGTCAAAATTAACGGCACCGGTTCAAAAAGGAGATGCGGTGGGAACGGTTCGGTATTATTTGGAATCAGAGGGGGAGGAGCGGATATTGCTTCGGGAGTATAGTGTAATAGCAGTGGAAGAGGTTGCAGCACGGGATTTTACTTATTGCTTTCGATATATTGTAGAAGAGTTTTTGCCTTAAGCTTAGGGAAAGTTATTAAAATTTACTGTTTGGTGAGAGGATAAGAGAGGGAGGGAGGCTGCTGCGGAGGGGACGCTAGAATGGAAAAATGATTCCTTCCCGCTGTTCCGCTCTACGGAAAGTAAGAACGTCTAATGCTTCTGAATTTAGGTAGAACCAGCCGGACGGACCGGGGTGCAATTCGCCCGT
>CAJUEI010000115.1 GCA_910585255.1 uncultured Lachnospiraceae bacterium | reverse complement strand
AAGATGTTCTAACTTTTCTCCGAAGTCACAGCAGAAAAGCATCGCTTTCCCACTCTAGCTGTCTTTTTCTGCTTGTAAAAATGTTTTAGATTGCTGATGGATTATCCTGTATTTGATAAGGATTATATCATTTTCCTGATAAGATTCGTTCTTTCTCTCTTAATTCATTATTTATACTTTTATATTATTTGCTGAGACAGTTTAAAATAGGTTCTATATATTTTTTATCTGCTATATTATAAGACGAAGAAATCATTTTTATCGTCTCTTGTTCTGCATTGGTTTTGTCTTTTTTTGCTTTTAGTGTTGTTACAAATATCTTCATCATAAGCTTAGATGATAGGGACATTCTTTTATAGTTTAATCCACCCGGACAGTAAAATACACTTACCCTTTTTAATTCGGATTCTTTAAAATTTCGTTTAAGAGCCAAATCAATTTCCGGGCTGTCTATCGGACTTGCACCAACACAAAATACAATTAACTTTTTATCTTTCCATTTATCTATATTCTTTTTAAACCAATTCAGTTTACGGATACCACCTGCACACGCCCAGCTTCCAAAGATAATCGTTTTATATTCCGATAAATTTTTCTTTTTTGCTTTTGACAGTTCCAGACAGTCTGCTTTTTTTGCCTCTGCTATCCACTTGGCATATCGTTTCGTAAATCCTGTCTGCGAATAATAAATTACAATTGTTTTCATAAATAAAATCCTTTCATTTACTGTAGGAAAAACTCTGTTATTTTTTATATTTTATTGATTCAATCAAACTATCCTATCGTATTCTTATAAGATATCACGCTTCCTTTTTCTTTTCTAAATGGGATAAAACTATATTTTTTACATAAACTCTAGAATCTTCTCCATCTATATCCTTCATTATTTTAAAAAACTGATAACCATACTTTTCGTATAATCCGCAATGATTTGTTGAAATATAAATATTCTTTATTCCTGCCTCTTCTGCCAATCGTTCAGCATGATTCAGCAATTTTTCAATATAACGGTGCCCCCTGTAACAGGGAAATGTATATACCCATCCAATCCAAGGCGTTAAATCAGTAAGCTGTATATCATCCTTTTCGGCAAATGTACAAAATGAAATCAATTTTTCTCCATCTAATATAAATATTAAAAAAAAATTATTTTCCTATCACTGTTTTAACAAGCTGCCAAGCAATGCTGCCTTCCTTTAATAAAGAAACTGCATTATCAAACGCAACCCATTCAGCCGAATCTACTTCACCAGATAGTTTCAGTTCTTGTTTTTTTACTATTGCTTTATATCCTAACATCAGCATTTCTTTGGCTTCATATGGATAACTGCTGATAAACTCCAGTGTTTCAACATCTTGACCGATTTCCTCTTTCACCTCACGAATCACTGCTTGTTCAGCAGATTCTCCTATTTTCATAACTCCCGCTACACATACATGCTTTGCAGACGAAACATAGTTTTGCCGCAGCAATGCCACTTCATGATATTCATTTATAACAGCGGCGATGATACTTGTAGTAAACATATCCCATAACGGAATACAGCAGCTTTCACAATAGGGAATCTTTCCCTCATCACCAATTTCTTTTTTAATCAATTTTCTTCCACAATGCGGACAATATGTAAAACGCATCTTTATTTTTCCTCCATCCTTTTTTCTCAGCTAAGCTTGAAAAATATTTCGTTTTTTACAGATGAAATTTTCAAAATAATATAACATAATTTCTATTATACCAATAAAATTTTTTCTAATCCATATTTTTTCCATAAAATTCTAAAAAACTACCAAAACATTTCTGATTCATTTCAGTATTCACAAAGAAAAAACGTAACCTGCGGAATCATACAGCCAGAGAGTATTAAGGGTTCACTGTGACTTCGAAGGAAAGCTAGAAGCTCTTAGACTTCTGTCGATCTCTAGGATTTTTGGGCACTTGTGCCCGAAAAAGGCACGTGTTTAGCCTCCTGCAGAGGCGAATTGCGTGCCGTTCCGCCCGATCGGATACACCGAAATTCAGAAGTCTTAGAGCTTCTGCTTTCCGAAGAGCGGAACAGTGAAGCCTTAATACTCTCTGGCGTCCTCTTCGAAAACAAAATCACCTGCTGCCTTTACTACTATCTGCCAGAAACCTGAAACCGCCGATACACTATCTTTCCAATAGCACCGATACCTACACTAATCACAACATAAATCACCGGCACAGCCTGCCATGCCGTAAAATAATGTCCAAAAACAGAAACCATCCACACATCAAAAATATTCCATGGTGCAAGAAAACTGCTTGGAGACCAATTCCATATCTGTGCCGCAATCCTATACTGTACCGGAACAGAACATATCATAGACAATATAATCATACCTGAAGTAACCGCAAGCGTGGCAATACCACTGTGAAATAATTCTGAAAGCACCATCACAAATACACTAAAAATAACTGCCGTTACCATCACGCATCCATAGAGAATAAAAACCATCTGCCCCACCGTAATAGGATACGAATATTTTGCAAATATTAATTGAAACGCTGCATCAAACCCCTCTGCTCCATATACCCCAAACGCCAATATAGCTGCAAACGTAAACAGCAAAAAAGAAACACCAACTGCAAAACTAACTCCTGCTAAAACTTTTGCCCAATATGCCGCATCTTTCCCATGCTTACTGCAAAGAATTAACTGATCCGTTCTTCTTGTATGCTCTTCTGCAAATACACCTGAAAGACAAATAGACACAGACAACAATACTAAAACTCCAACTGTTGCAACACCCTGAAGCAGCATATTGTAACTTTCTGTAATCCGATACATAAAAGGTACTTCTAACTCCGCTTCTTTTTGTCTCCAAAACTCTTTTTCACCATCAGACAGACTGCACGATTCCCAATCCTCCTCTAACATAGTCTGTCTTTTCCTATAGAAATCTTCTAAGTCCGGTATCCACTGCATCATTTCAGAAACCGTCATCCGGGTTGTATCCCGTACAAAATTAAAAACGGCACAATACGGTCTGGCATATTTTTGATATTCTTCCGTTAAACTGTACTTTTCCGCTGTCATAGGAATCCTGCCATAGGCATCTGACATTTCCTCCAAAAGAGACTGATCGATTTCTCTGCCGTCTAATTGCTTCTGATACTCTCTGTCAACCAGAAACATATGATACTTGGTATCTGCTTTTTCACTGCCAATATAATAATACCCTATTAACTCACCAAGCATAGTAATAGCTGTAGCAACAAGAAAAATCAGCAACGTAACCCAAATCATTTTTCGTTTCCATAATTTCTTTAATTCATAATAATAAAGCATTTTCAAATTACTCATTGCCTTCCTCCCCACCAAACTGCTGTAAATAAAATCTTTCCAAATCTCCTTTTGTTCCGTCCCACTTACCGCAGTAAATAAGCTGTCCATCCTTCATCAAAAGAACCTGATCGGCAATCTGTTCCACATCAGACACAATATGCGTAGACAGCAGCACAATATGATCTCTGCCCCAGTCTTCTATTAAATTGCGAAAGTGTACCCGCTCTTTTGGATCCAGTCCGGCGGTAGGCTCATCTAAAATCAGCAGCTTTGGTTCATTAAGAAGTGCCTGTGCGATTCCCAGCCTTTGCTTCATCCCCCCAGAATATGTTTTGATTTTCTTTTTGGCAGTCTCCTGCAAAGATACTATCTGCAAAAGCTGCTTTGCTTTCTGCTTTGCCTGTGTCCTTCCTATCCCCTTTAACGCCGCCATATACAAAAGAAAATCCAATCCGGTAAATTCGGGATAATAGCCAAAATCCTGCGGCAAATATCCCAAAACAGAGCGGTAATTTTCTTCGCTTACATCCATACCGTCAAAAGAAATCGTACCGCTTGTAGGCTTTAATATCCCGCAGATCATTCTGATAAGAGTTGTCTTTCCTGCTCCGTTTGCACCCAGCAGCCCATAGACCCCTTTTTGGAGTTTTATAGAAATACGGTCAACTGCTATATCATTTTTATATTGTTTTGATACTCTGTCTATTACAAGTTCCATCCTAATTCCTCCGTCTGTTTCATTATGCGGTAGATTTCCTGTGCCATTCTGCCAATTAAAAAAAGAAATAAAATAATCCACCAATAAATATAAGAAATTTGATATACAAAGTCAGCCGCTATATGCAGTCCCCAGCTCCCCCCACTAATCAGCACTGCTGCACACATACAGCTATACAACACTTCTCTGCCATGAAAGCAACGGGTGAGATACAAACTAATGTTTACTGTCAGCAGATATGGAACCAAAAGGTAGACTCCTGTCTGAAGCAAAGAAACGGAACTGTTTCTATAGCACAGTGGAATCAGACAGCATAAAATAAAAGCATCCAGCAGTCCTAAAACGCTCATTCTTGCAAACATTACACTTTTTATCGAAAATCTTGCCGACATTTCCAATTCATACATTCCATAGATTGCAAAACGAGTACTTTCTGTTACAGCCAACAGACCAAGAAACGGAATAAGTGCAGATATAACCCACAAAATATTCAGATTAATAGAATCAGCTCCTATTAATACAGGCAGTAAGAACAATCCAGAAAGAACCACTGTCCCTTTCCTTAAATATGTGATTTGTATCAAAATAAACTGCCGCATACTAATCGGTGGTCTGGGAAATTCTCTTAAAAACTGTGTTTTCTTTTTCTGATTGGGCACCGGAACTTCAAACGCTTTTTTTATCTCTTGTTTTAAATATCGATTCATTCAGAAAATCCCTCCTTTTTCAATTCTTCTTTCAGCCATTTTAACGTTTTTGACAGCCTGCGGTAAACGGCAAAACGTGAAAGTCCTGTAATTTTACAAATAGAAGTAACAGAAACTTCATTTACATACCGCAGAAGCAATAATTCCTGTTCCTCCTTTGAAAGTTTTGCAATAACCGATCGCAGTGTCAGACGATTAATCCACTCTTCTGATCTGTCACAGACAATGTTCTCTTCTATATTTTCTGCATGATAAACCGTTTTTTTCCGAAACTCATCCACACATAAATTTTTAGCAATCGTATATAAATACGGCAATTCTTTACTGCTGTCGAGTCTTAAATCTTGTCTGTAAAATCGAAGAAACGTTTCCTGTGTAATATCCTGTGCTAACTGTTTATCAGCTATCTTAAAATAGCAATAGCGAAATATTTTATCGTATTGTTCTTCAATATCCATGCATTATAATCCCTCCTTTCATCATATTTAACGGATATGGATGCAAAAATGTGCGGAGGATTTTATTTTTTCTAAAAAAATTTGCTCCAATAACAGCTTTTCTGCTCTGTAACAGTATAAACTGAGTCATTTTATAATAAAAAAAGAGTATCCATCATGGAATAACTGAGTTCCAATGACTGATACTCTTTTATATTTATATAATATCCTTATCCAATCTGTTCATTCTATTCTTCCTGCTCCACAATCAACAGATTAATGTCTTCTCCATTGACAGTTACTGCAAATGACAAATTAGAATCTGCTGCCATTCCATTCCAGTCTGTCCAAGTGTTCCAATTACCTGCCCCTGCCGTATTTCATCGCCTTCCGATACCTTTATTTCCTGTAAATGTCCATATTTAATCAAAATATCATCTCCTAAATCTACTATAATATTATTGCCATAAATCTTTTCAAATGCTGTTTCTATAACGGTTCCATCTGCAACAGCATAAATTTTTTCCCCAACTGTTCCACTTTCTGCAAACCATATTTTCATAATTCATACCCTTCTTTCTTAAGGAACACCCCTCACAAAATAGTTAGCCCTCATTGGGATAAAGTAGCTGCCTATATAGCACTTCTCATTTCACCTATACCATCAAATATCTGACATCTAATTTAAATTTTAAAACAGGAAAAAATCTTTTTTTTCGTAAAAATTAGCATTGCCAGTTCTATATACAAATATAGATCTGGCAATGTTATCACCTAAGAATAACCTATTCTATACGTTCTTTATCATAAATCTCTCGCAGAACAAACTTTAATTTTTTGTTTCAATATCAAAAAAGAAACTCTATCTTCTCAAAATTCTATATTATAACGAAATCCAATAACGTTGTTCTATATGCCCGTCTTCCTCCACCTCATTTTCCAATACTCCGCCATTATAGATAATAGCTTTTGCTGAAGCAATATTATCTTTATTACAGCATAGTAAAACTTTGTTGATCCCAAGTTTTTTACACTCCTCTAACGCCAACGCAATCATGGCTGTAGCATATCCTTTTCTTCTTTCACTGGGTCTGACGCCATTCCCTATATGACCGCCGGTTTTTAATAATTTGTCATTTAGATAGTGGCGGATATTAACCGCTCCTACAAAAATATTTCTATCTTTATCAAGACAAAACAGCGTTGTATCAGGAACCCACCCATTCTCATTGCCTTCTTTTGTATCAAGATTTTCTAGATAATAATCAAAATTGTAAAAATCATTTACCCATATTTTCCATGGAGACATATTCGTATGATTTACTATAATATCATTTTTCCACTCTGTCAGCATTTCCGTTAGCTGTTCTCGATATTCATTCGTTAATCTTACAAGTTCAATATTCATTTTTTCTCTCTCCCAACTTAAAATTAAGTAAGAATTTCCAGGAATTGTTTTATCGACATACTGCCCAAATCGCCACTATCTCTTTTCCGAACAGATACACTGTCCGTTTTGGCTTCTTTTTCCCCAACTATAAGTATATAAGGTACCTTTTCTAACTGTGCCATTCTTATTTTATAGCCTATTTTTTCTGCCCTTCCATCTATTTCACAGCGTAGCCCTTCTTTTTTCAAAATCATTTCTATTTTTTCCACATAATCTATATATTTATCTGAAATCGATAATACTTTTACTTGAACCGGGGAAAGCCATAACGGAAATTTCCCAGCAAAATGCTCAATCAAAATCCCCATAAACCGTTCCATTGAACCAAATATAACCCGGTGTATCATAATCGGACGATGTTTCCTGCCATCCTCTCCGATATACTCTGCCTCAAAACGCTGCGGCAGCTGAAAGTCCAACTGAATTGTGCCACACTGCCATGTTCTGCCAATCGAATCTTCCAAATGGAAATCAATCTTTGGACCATAAAATGCCCCATCGCCCTCATTTACGACATACGAAATCTTCAAATCATCCA
Source organism: uncultured Lachnospiraceae bacterium (assembly GCA_910585255.1). Taxonomy (GTDB): domain Bacteria; phylum Bacillota; class Clostridia; order Lachnospirales; family Lachnospiraceae; genus MGBC114844. Next base: position 4,287 of record CAJUEI010000115.1, on the reverse strand, counting down.
GTGCATTTGTTAATCCTTTTGTTGCCATCTCCCATTCTTCATCGTTTCCAATCGAATTTTCTGGCCTTGTGGATAATTCTACATGATACGAAAACCCAAAATCAGAATATACCCTATCTATCAGACGAACCACTCCTTTTATCTCATCTTGAACTTGATTCGGCGTCATAAAAATATGGGCATCGTCCTGTGTACAGCAGCGAACACGCATAAGCCCGTGCAGTGTACCTGATATTTCATTTCTGTGTATCAGTCCTAACTCACTAATCCGCATAGGAAACTCACGATAAGAACGAGGCTCCATCTTATATACAAGCATACCACCTGGACAGCTCATAGGTTTTATAGCAAAATCTGCCCCATCAATCGAAGTTGTATACATCTTATCCCTATAATGCTCCCAATGTCCAGATGTCTCCCAAAGTTTCCGATTCAGCATAATTGGTGTAGATATTTCCACATATCCTTCTTCCATATGCAGCTTTCTCCAATAATCAATCAGCAGATTTTTTAATATCTGTCCTTTTGGAAGAAAGAAAGGAAATCCTGGTGCTTCCTCAAACAGTGCAAATAATCCCAATTCTTTTCCTAATTTTCTATGATCTCTCTTTTTTATCTCTTCTAATCGGTTTAAATAGTCTTCCAGCATTGTTTTACTTGGAAATGATGTACCATAAATTCTTGTCAGCATCTTATTCTTTTCATTACCACGCCAATATGCCCCTGCAACAGACAACAGTTTTATCGCTTTCACTGCACTGGTATCTACCAAATGCGGTCCCACACACATTTCTAAATATTCTCCCTGCTGATAAAAACTAATTTCCTCATCTTCCGGCAGTTCATTTAATAGTTCCATTTTATAGGGTTCCTTTTTTTCCCCCATAATCTGCATTGCTTTTTTGCGATCTGTTGTAAAATGCTTAATCTCCAAACTTTCTTTTACAATCTTTTCCATTTCAGCCTCAATTTCAGCAAAATTTTTTTCGGAAAATGGAAAGTCAAAATCAAAATCATAGTAAAAGCCATCTTTAATTGATGGACCGATTGCACACTTTGTATTTGGATACCGTCTTTTTACTGCCTGTGCCAAAATATGTGCTGTTGTATGCCGAAATACATTTTTCCCCAGTTCATCCTCAAAGCCTACCTCTTGGATGGAACCATCTTTCCTTCTAATCTTCATATTATCTATTCCTTTCTTCAATAAAATCATTTCATCAGCATAAAAAAACACCCTTAAAGATACTTATTACATACCTTTTAAGGGTGCTTACTGCACGGTTCCACCTTAATTTTTTACTTCAGATTCTATCAAATCCTAACCTTTAACGCAGGCATACGATAATACTTACTTCTACTTTCAGTATTACAGCTCAAGAATGGTTTTCACATATAATCTACATAAGCATCTTCCACCAAATAATGCCCTCTCTGTCTGCGATCAATATGCTACTTGTTTCCGTCATCGCTTTCTCTTATGCTAATTTGATTGTTATCATAACATTCTTATTGTAAATTGTCAACACCAAATTTAAATTAATCTTTATAAGGACTCTGATTTGGCACCATTCCATTCTGCCTGTTCTAATTTAGAATTTCTCTTACAAACAGTGATAATATTTATTATATCCAAGTATAAAACATATTGTCAATATCAGTGCAAATACTTCCGCAATAGGAATCGCTAACCAAACTCCTATAACTCCCAAAATTCCCAGCAATATCAAAAGAGAAACTACAATAAACCCAAATGTCCGCAAAAATGAAATAATTGCTGAAATTTTTCCATTTGACAGTGCCGTAAATAATGCAGAGGAAAAAATATTGCATCCAGAAAATAGAAAGCTAAAGGCAAAAATAGAAAATCCCGTTTTTATAATTTCAAATACATTCTGATTCGTTCCTGCAAATATCTGTGCAATAGTTTCTCTTGCAAAAAAAGAAAACAAAAATAGAAACAGTTATAATAAAAGCAAAACCAATACGAACTAATTTCTTTAGCTGTTTTGTATTTTCGCCCCCATAGCTGCAGCTTATAACAGGAGCCACTCCCATAGAGAAACCAATATAAAGGGAAGTCAATAAAAATTGTGAATATATAATAACCGTAATAGCGACTACACCAACAATAAGATTGATAACAGGACATACGATATTAACAGGGGACAAAGCATTTGTGTTTACAAATCGGGCAATAAAAACAGTGTCCACTATGGTATATAATCCCATAAAAAGCATCATAACCATACTTGGCAGTGCAAATTTAAGAAGGGATATCGTATTAAAATTTTTATTTTTTCATTATTTTTGCTATATTTAGAGAGTAAGATTCCGAGCAGATATTCTTTTATTATACAAAAAACCGATAGCCAGAACTGTTCTCAGTCAAGCCACCGGTTTTCTTTCTTCTTTCATCAATTCAATTCTTTCTATAATGAGATTAATCCCTTATATTTTAAATCACTGCATAGTGTTGTTCCTGAAATTTTATAATATGCACCATTTGACGCATCTGGATCAAAAATAAATTTTTCTGCCCCATATTTATCCGTTCCTCCAGCAACAAATACCTTAATGTTTACAACTGATAGGGCAGGAATAACAGATTTCAAATTATTTAAATCGGTTGTACCTGATCCATTAATTCTTATATCGCCGCTTCTTTGATATTCTTTATCTTCATATTGAATATGTAAATGACAGACAAACCATCCCCAATCATTATCTAATTTAAATCCCTTGATTGAACGCAAAGGAGCTTTCTTAACAGCTTGGGCATACATATCCTCAAATTTCTTATCAAACTGGGGACTGAGTACATCGGTATGTCCTTCCCACCCCCAAGAAGTAACGCCAGCTACTTTCTGTCCTAACACCCAAGGACCTCCCGAAGCACCGCCATAGGCCAAGCCATTTCCAACCCGCAAAAATTTTTTTCCAGATTCTTCGTAGGTTGAAACCACATTCTGCGTATAATACATTTTAAAGCCATTATAAGGCGACACCGATGGATAGCCAATGGTTATTACTTCTTGTTGGGATACTTGTGTGGTATAATCTAATACATTGCGATGGTCTCCTACTGGATTTGACAATACACAAATGGCATAGTCATATTGAAGCTCTCCTGTCTGTTCGTATTCTACTGGGATAAAAATGTTTGTTACAGACTCTATCTGATATACCGTCTGATCCTTTAACCGCCAATAAAATGTCGTAGATGAAGGAAAACTTTGTTTTTCAGATTTGTATACACAATGAGCCGCTGTTAAAAGTATATCCGGTCTTTTTAAAAGTGAAGCTGAACCGCAACTGGCAGAAGAACCAAACTGCATAATTAATTTGCCACAGGTGTTATAGGGAAATTTTCCAATATCTGCAACTTCTGTAGGTCCCTTCTCATCCCGAACCTCCATGCTTAGCTCTGGTCTTTTTTCATTAAACAGCAAATCTACAGGAACTGCCTCGTATGCAATGTTTGATCTCAAACAAATGTCTTGGGACTTGCGTATGTCTTCCTCATCATAAGATATATGAATATATCCCCCTTCTCTTGAAATTTTTGCCATATAAAATCCTCCTTTTGTTTAACCTCATCAAGGAAGTCCCCGCTTCTAAGCCGCCAAGGCGAAAGCGGTGGGTTGGGACTTCCTTGATGAGGTTAAAATTCTTCCTCTTCATCATCCCAACCCGGATACTGTTCTACATACCCTACTGACTTAATCAGTTTCGGCAATGTCGTTTCCGTTTCATCTTCTATCTTTTGTACATGAATCGTAAACATCCAGTCCTCACCAAAATCATAATGAAGCAAAAATTTTTGCCCCTTTATAAGACCAATTTCATCTATCATTACATCTGTTGACAATTCACCATCCTCAGGGGCATACTGATAACTATTTTGGCTATACATTCTATTATCCATGCAGAATTCATACAAATGTTCATGGATAAAATCAAACGTTTCCAGAATAAACTCACACAATTCATCAAGTGTTTCTTCTCCAGAAATTTCTATCGTGCGATATGTCGTTCTGCCCTGACCAACTGGATAAACTTTAAACGTGTATTTTGCCATTTCTTCTCCTCCCTCTCTACATAACTTTCTTTAAGTATATTCCTTTCAGACATCTGTTTCGAACAGAAATCAGAAGTTTCTCCTCTGTTGTCATATGCTTTGTCACTTTCTTTACCGTCATTTTAGCACAAAATTCCCCCTTTAACAATCTATAACTGCACATTTTCAATTATGATGTCAAAATAGAACTCTTCACTTGTATTTCT
>CAJUEI010000114.1 GCA_910585255.1 uncultured Lachnospiraceae bacterium | reverse complement strand
TATCCGGCAAAAAATACAGTGCCATTTAAAAGTAGTTGCGGATATCCATCACATACTGCCTGTTACAAAAGTGGTAGTGGAAACCGCGAGTTTTGATATTCAGAAAATAAAAAATCCACAGATACAGGGAAAAGACTATCAACAAGGAGAACAACTGGATTTCTGGAATGTACGGGAATATGTGTTGTTTCGAGATGGTCATACCTGTCTGTGCTGTAAAGGAAAATCGAAAGATACCATCTTAAACGTTCATCATATAGAGAGCAGAAAAACAGGAGGAGATGCTCCTAATAACCTGATTACCTTATGCGAAACCTGTCATAAAGGTTTTCACCAAGGAAGGGTGACACTGCCAAAATCCATCCATAGAGGAATATCGTTTCGAGATGCTGCTTTTATGGGAATCATGAGGTGGGCGTTTTATGAGGAACTAAAGAAAACATATGCAAACGTAACAATAACATATGGATATATTACTAAAAATACAAGAATCAAACACCATCTGCCTAAAGAACATTATGTGGATGCGAGATGCATTTCAGGGAATCCCTTAGCGGAACCATTGGGATATTATTACTACCAGAAAAAAGTTCGCAGACATAACAGGCAGATACAGAAAAGTAAAATTTTAAAAGGAGGAATACGCAAGAGAAATCAGGCAGACTATGTAGTCAAAGGGTTTCGTCTTTTTGATAAGGTATCCTATAATGGGAAAGCCTATTTTATTTTCGGGCGAAGGACAAGTGGATATTTTGATATTCGTACTCTTCATGGCGAGAAAGTAAATAAGGGAAGTATGAGCTGTAAGAAATTAAAATTAATTGGCACAGCAAAGGGATATTTGACGGAAATCAGAAAGCAATTCGTGTGGGAGGACGCAATTCCTCCTACCGCCTAAAGGCAAAGGGTTTCCTTGCTAAATTTTATGAAAAACTGCTACGAAAAAATGCATAAGGAGGGAATGATATGAATTATCAAGAGTTGGGGACCAAAATATTAAATCTGGTAGGCGGAAAAGAAAATGTTACCGGATTGACACATTGTGCGACCCGTCTTCGCTTTATTCTGAAAGATGACACAAAGGCACAGACAGATGTACTAAAAAGTACACCGGGAGTATTGGGTGTGGTAAAAAATGGAGGACAGTATCAGGTTATTATTGGAAATGATGTCAACCATGTGTATAAGCCGATTGCAGAAGTATGTGATTTGGCAGGTGCAGGGACAGGGAAGAGTCAGGAACCAGAGGAGAAAAAGAGTTTAGGGGAACGGTTTATTGCAACGATTACAGGCATTTTTACTCCGATTTTGCCTGCGATTACGGCTGCCGGAATGTTAAAGGCAGTTCTTGCCGTGCTGACTGCGTTTAAGTTAGTAAGTACCAGCAGCGATACGTATCAGGTTATTAATTTTATGGCGGACGCAGCGTTTTATTTCCTGCCGATTCTGCTGGCAAATTCGGCTGCAAAGAAATTTAACTGCAACCCTTATCTGGCAATGATGCTGGGCGGTATTTTGCTGCATCCCAATTTTGTAAATATGGTAGCGGCATCAAAAGAGTCGGGAGAGGCGATTCGGCTGTTCTTTGTACCAATCTATAATGCCAGTTATTCTTCTTCTGTAATACCGATTATTTTATCGGTTTGGTTTATGTCGCTGGTAGAGCCGATTGCAGATAAAGTTTCACCAAAAGCCATTAAATTCTTTACCAAGCCATTGATCACCATACTGATTTCCGGTGCAGTAACACTGTGGGTATTAGGACCGATTGGCTATATTGTTGCAAGCTGGATTGCAAATGGAGTAAATCTTTTAAATACTTATGTAAGCTGGTTAGTACCGCTGGTTTTGGGAGGAACCTTCCCATTGTTAGTTATGACCGGAACACACTATGGAATTATACCGATTGGAATTAACAACCGTATGACAACAGGGTATGATACAATTGTATATCCGGCAAATCTGTCTTCAAATATTGCACAGGGTGCGGCTACTTTTGCTGTTGCAATTAAGACAAAATCTCAGGAAATCAAACAGTTAGCTACTTCTGCCGGAATTACTGCGGTATGCGGAATTACAGAACCTGCACTTTATGGTATCAATATGCGGTTTAAAACTCCTTTAATTTCTGCATGTATCGGCGGTGCAGTAGGCGGATTATATATGGGACTCTTTAAAGTGAAAAACTATGCCGGCGGTTCTCCTGGACTTATGACACTGCCTGGATATATCGGAGGCAATGGATTTACAGATTTGATTCATGCCTGTGTAGGAGCAGCAATTGCATTTGTGGTATCATTTGCCGCAAGCTATGTGCTGTATAAAGAAGCAGAAACAGAAACTTCCGGGAATTTAGGAACTGCTGGAGCGTCTGCAGCTTCTGGAGTATCTGCAGCAGCTGGAACTTTTGAAACTAATAAAAATACACGGAACGAAGAAAAAGCAACTGCAAAATCTGGAGCAATTACAATCTGTTCTCCGGCAGCCGGCAAGCTGGTTTCAATTGCTACCGTAAGCGATCCAACATTTGCCCAAGAGATTATGGGAAGAGGAGCCGCTGTGATTCCAGAAGACGGAACAATTGTATCACCGGTAAACGGAACGATACAGATGGTTTTTGATACCAAACATGCCATTGGATTTTTATCAGAGGAAGGAGCCGAAGTTTTGGTTCATGTCGGATTGGATACCGTAAACTTAAACGGACAATATTTTGAAGCACTGGTAAAAGACGGAGACTCGGTTCGGGTGGGAACACCGGTGTTAAAAGTGGATTTAAAAGGAATTCAGAAGGCAGGATATGAGATAGTAACGCCTGTTATTGTAACAAACAGTGCGGACTATGCAGATGTCATTGTAAAAGAGGAACAGGGAATACAGAAAGCAGAAGCGATTATGAAAGTAGTCTGCTAAAGCGGATTAGAAAAGAAAGGGTGCCGTGCTATACAGCAGATTTGGGAAACGGCACCCTTTTATGCATACGGATGTCTAAAGGAATGATGTCAGCAGAGCTGATAAACATCCAGTGCGGTAAGTAGGGGAAGTAACTTTCCCTACTCAATTTATAAAAGGAGGGCAGTTTTATGGGATTAAGTAAAAATTTTTTATGGGGCGGAGCAACGGCTGCCAATCAGTGTGAAGGGGCTTATAATGAGGGCGGCAGAGGTCTTGCCAATGTAGATGTTATTCCGTTTGGGGCGGATCGCCCGGCTGTAATGCGGGGATTAAAGCATATGACCGAATTGGACAGCGAACACTTTTATCCTGCATTGGAAGGAATTGATTTTTATCATCACTATAAGGAAGATATTCAGATGTTAGCGGAGATGGGATTTCAAACGTTTCGAATGTCTATTGGATGGTCTCGTATTTATCCAAATGGAGATGATGCCGTTCCCAATCAGGAGGGATTGACGTTTTATCGGAACGTATTTAAAGAATGTCAGAAGTATGGGATTAAACCTTTGGTTACAATTACACACTTTGATTGCCCGATGCATTTGATTACAGAGTACGGCGGTTGGAAAAATCGGAAGATGATTGAATTCTATAAGCGGTTGGTAACAACACTTTTTACAGAGTATAAAGGGCTTGTCACATATTGGCTGACATTTAATGAGATTAATATGATCCTTCATCTGCCGTTTATGGGAGCGGGACTTCTATTTGAAGAGGGAGAGGATCAGACCAGGGCAAAGTATTTAAGTGCACACCATGAACTGGTGGCGAGTGCATGGGCGACAAAGATTGCACATGAGATTGATCCAGAAAATAAAATCGGATGTATGCTGGCAGCTGGAGAGTATTATCCCTATTGTTCTCTGCCAGAAGATGTCTGGGCGGCAAAGGAAAAGGAGAGAGATAATCTTTTATTTATTGATGTGCAGGCAAGGGGATATTATCCGAATTATGCAAAAAAGAAATTTGAAAAGATGGGGTTGGATCTGGGCATAACAGAGGAGGATAGACAGATTCTGCAGGAGAATACCGTAGACTTTATCAGTTTTTCTTATTATTCTTCCCGCTGTATTACCACACAGCAGGGAGTCGGAGAGACAATAGGAAATGCCTTTAAAGGCACGAAAAACCCATATTTAAAATCCAGCGAATGGGGCTGGCAGATCGATCCGTTGGGACTTCGGATTACCATGAATTCCCTCTATGATCGCTATCAGAAGCCACTTTTTATTGTAGAAAACGGATTGGGGGCAAAGGATGTTTTAGTAGAGGACGGACAGGGTTCCTATACGGTAGAAGACGACTATCGTATTGCTTATTTAAGAGAACATATTTTGGCACTGAAACAGGCTGTAGAAGAGGATGGTGTGGAGCTTTGGGGTTATACGCCATGGGGATGCATCGATCTGGTAAGTGCTTCAAGCGGAGAGATGGAAAAGCGATATGGATTTATCTATGTTGATCGGGAAAATGATGGAACAGGAACATTGAAGAGATATCGAAAAAAATCATTTGATTGGTATAAAAAAGTAATTGCATCGAATGGGGAAAACTTAGACTAATAGAGAAGGCAAAAGCAGATAAAGTATATATTTTTTATAAAAGTCCTAAAATTAGAAAAGTTTATAATAAAATTTTATTAATTTTAGTTGTTTTCTTGAGTAGAACCGATTATAATATTGTATATATTTTATAGAAAGAGAGGAAAAGAGAAATGAAGAAGTTTGAGTACACCATTAAAGATGCGATTGGAATTCATGCTAGACCGGCAGGGCTTTTGGTAAAGGAGGCTAAAAAGTACCAAAGTAAAGTTACGATTCGTGTAAACGGAAAGTCTGCAGAAGCTACAAAGCTGATGGCTGTTATGGGACTTGGGGTAAAATGTGGACAGACAGTGGAGGTAGAAGTAGAGGGTGCTGATGAAGATACCGCATTAGAAGGAATAAAAAATTTCTTTGAGACAAATTTATAAACAGAAGCTGCGACCAGACTTTTTTAAGTCTGGTTGTGTTTATGCACATGGATATCCAAATGAGCGATGTCAGCAGAGCTGACGGATGTCCGTGCGGCGAGTAGGGAAAGTAACTTTCTTTACTCGGCTGTTAAGAATGATAGGAAGGAGAAGTTATTATGATGGAATTTTGCGGGAAATCCGTTTATAAGGGAATTGCAATGGGAAATGTTCTGGTATTAAAGAACAGAGATCATCAGATTAAACGTATTCGAATTGAAAACACACAGGAAGAAATTAAGCGGGTAGAACAGGCAGGGGAACAGGCAAAAGAACAATTGCAGAAGTTATACGATAAAGTAGTAAAAGAAGTTGGAGAAGCTAATGCTGCAATTTTTGAAGTACATCAGATGATGTTGGAAGATGACGATTACTTAGAGGCAATACATAATATGATTCTTACTGAGAATGTAAATGCAGAATATGCAGTTGCAGTAACCGGGGATAATTTTTCCAAGATGTTTGCCAGTATGGACGATGAATATATGAAGGCAAGGGCAGCCGATGTAAAGGATATTTCCGAACGTTTGGTCAGAAATTTAAGCGGGCAGGGAGATACCGATTTAAGTGAAATGGACCCTTCTGTTATTGTAGCAGATGATCTCAGCCCAAGTGAGACGGTACAGATGGATAAAGAGAAGATTCTTGGATTTGTTACTGTACATGGTTCCACAAATTCTCATACAGCGATTTTGGCACGTATGATGAATATTCCGGCTTTGATTGGTGTACCAATGAATTTGGAACAGATCCAGACAGGGATGACAGCAGTAGTGGATGGATTCCAAAGTAAGGTGATTTTTGAGCCTACCGAGGAGATCTGTGCTGAAACCGAGAAGAGAATACAAGAGGAACGAGAGAAAGTACAGCTTTTACAGAGTTTAAAAGGACAGGAAAATATTACACTGGACGGAAAGACCGTAAATATCTATGCAAATATCGGAAGTGTAAGTGATGTAGGGTATGTTTTGGAAAACGATGCTGGTGGAATCGGATTGTTCCGCAGTGAATTTTTATATCTTGGAAGAAATGATTTTCCGACAGAGGAAGAACAGTTTCAGGCATATAAACAGGTACTGCAGACTATGGCAAGCAAAAAGGTCATTATTCGTACATTAGATATTGGGGCAGATAAGCAGGTGGATTATTTTAACCTTGGAAAAGAGGATAATCCTGCTTTGGGATATCGGGCAATTCGGATCTGCTTAAAACAGCCGGATATTTTTAAGACACAGCTGCGTGCTCTGCTGCGGGCAGCCGTATTTGGAAATCTCTCAATTATGTATCCAATGATTATTTCCACAGACGAAGTAAAACAGATCTATGCGATTGTAGAAGAAGTAAAGAAAGAATTAGAAGAACAGGGAGTTCCTTATAAAGTACCAGAGCAGGGAATTATGATTGAGACGCCGGCAGCAGTTATGGTAAGTGAAGAACTTGCCGAATTAGTGGATTTCTTTAGTATTGGAACTAATGATTTAACACAGTATACATTGGCTATTGACAGGCAGAATGAAAGATTAGACGATTTTTACAATCCGCATCATCCGGCAATTTTAAAAATGATTCAGATAATCGTAGACAGTGCACATAAATACGGAAAGTGGGCAGGAATCTGCGGTGAGTTAGGGGCAGACGCAGAACTGACAGAGACATTCTTACGAATGGGTGTAGACGAGCTTTCAGTAGCACCTTCTATGATTTTAAAACTAAGGAAAATTGTTCGGGAACTGGATCTTTCTCTTAATGAATAGAAAATAAAAATTGTGATAAATTTTAAGTATATCAACAAAAAAGGTGTCGGCTAAAGAAGGTTCGGCATCTTTTTTATGTACACAGGCGTCCGAAGGAACTATGTCAATAAACGGATGTCTGGCATATGAGTGGGTGAAGCAACCGAACCTTCTCTACTTGATTTAATAAAATTAAGATGGAATATTTTCATTTTTATTGTTAAATTCAGAATATTTTTTCCATTGTTTTTTTGACAATATAGGAATAGGATAGGGATAAATATATAGAAGCAAAAAAGACAACTGTTATAAAAAACAACCCCAAAACGAAAAAAGGAGCTAAACGGAATGGAAGCAGAGATTAGATGGTTAGATGATCCCGAGGTATTTCGGGTAAACCAGGTACCCGCACATAGTGATCATAAATTTTATAAAAGGAAAGAAGACTTTGAAAAAGAAAAATATGAAAATAAAAAAAATGAATGGCAGCAGTCTTTAAATGGAGAGTGGAAATTTTGGTTTTCTCAAAATGCCAGTGAACGTCCGGCGGATTTTTATCGGGAAGATTTTAATTTAGAAACGTTTCATTCTATACAGGTGCCGATGCATATTGAACTGGCAGGATTTGATCAGATCCATTATATCAATACGATGTATCCTTGGGAGGGACATCTGTTTAGACGTCCGGCATACAGCCTGGAGGGATATACACCAGAACAGAAAAGTTTTAGCGGAGCGAAATATAATCCGGTCGGTTCCTATGTAACCAAATTTGATTTAGAGCCAGGGTTGCTTGGAAAAAGAATACATATCTGTTTTGAGGGAGTGGAACAGGCGATGTATCTCTGGCTAAACGGAACCTTTATTGGATATGCCGAAGACAGCTTTACTATTTCGGAATTTGATTTAACTCCTTATATTCGAGAGAGCGGAAATATCTTGGCAGTAGAAGTACATAAGCGAAGCACTGCTGCCTTTTTAGAGGATCAGGATTTCTTTCGGTTTTTCGGAATTTTTCGGAATGTTACCTTATACGGGCTGCCCAAATGCCATCTAGAAGATATCTGGGTAAAGCCAGTACTTTTAGAAGATGGTCAAAACGGGGAGATAACAGTAGAATGGAAATGCAGTATCGATTGGAGAGAAGAAAAAAGCGGATTTTATGCCGAATTTGCATTAACTGATGCAGACGGAACAATTTGCTGGAAAAAAACCACAGATTTAAACCAGCCGGTTTGTTCCTTAAAGACAGAGAAAATCGGACAAGTGATTCGTTGGGAATATGGAAATCCCTATCTTTATACCCTGCAGGTTACGGTTTTTGATTCAGATGGGCAGGAGATAGAGTATATCCCAATTTCCGTTGGATTTCGCAGATTAGAGATACAGAATAATATCATCTTATTAAACGGAAGACGTCTGATTATCAATGGAGTAAACCGGCATGAATGGAACGCTTCTAGCGGACGTTGTATTTCTATAGAGGATATGAAATCTGATCTAAAGGTATTCTTAGAGAATCAGATCAATGCGGTAAGAACCAGTCACTATCCCAATCAGATCCCATGGTATCAGATGTGTGACGAGAACGGAATCTATGTTATGGCAGAAGCAAACTTAGAAAGTCATGGTTCTTGGCAGAAGATGGGAGCCATTGAGCCTTCTTGGAATGTGCCGGGGAGTATCTTACAGTGGCAGGAAGCCGTTTTGGATCGAATCAGAACAAACTTTGAAATGTTCAAAAATCATCCTTCTATTTTGTTTTGGTCTTTAGGAAATGAATCTTATGCTGGAGATTGTCTGGCAAAAGCACAGCAGTTTTTGAAAGAAAGAGATAACAGCAGACTGGTACATTATGAAGGAGTGGTAAATCGGCGGGAATACGCCGATCGGATCTCTGATATAGAGAGCAGAATGTATGAAACACCGGAGGGAATCGAACAATATTTAAAGCAGAACCCTAAAAAACCATTTTTACTGTGTGAATATATGCATGATATGGGGAATTCACTTGGCGGATTAGGTTCCTATATAAAGCTGATTGATTACTATCCTATGTATCAGGGTGGCTTTATCTGGGATTTTATCGATCAGGCAATTTTAATAGAAGATGAAGTAACCGGACAAAAAGTGCTGCGTTATGGAGGAGATTTTGACGACAGACCATCTGACTATGAATTCTCAGGAAATGGGATTTTATTTGCAGACAGAACAGAAAAACCAGCATTACAGGAGGTAACATACTATTATGGATTGTATCAAAGAGGGTAAGGAGCATTTTAAAGAGCAGAGAAAACTGCAGATAGTATATGGAGATGTAACATTGGGGGTACATGGAATTTTAGACTCAGGAAAGCGGTTTGATTATATTTGGTCTTATGCACGTGGAGGAATGGAGTCTATGGTAATGGATGGAAAAGAGTGGCTCTATCGGGAACCAAGACCAGCCTTTTGGCGTGCCCTTACAGATAATGACAGAGGAAGCGGATTTCATCTGCGTTCCGGGATGTGGCTTGCTGCAGATTTATTTCAAAAGTGCAGTAAAATTCAGGTAAAAATTGATAAAAAAGAAATTGCACTGCCGATTGCCCCGGAGAACAACCGCTATGGAACAGAAGAATCGGCACAACAGGCAGAGATTTGCTTTACCTATGAAACGATTACAGTGCCCTCTACAGAAGTAACGGTATGTTATCAGGTAAATTCTAACGGTCAGATTCGAGTAGATGTGCATTACTATGGAAAGCAGGGACTTCCAGAACTTCCTGTATTTGGGATTCGGTTTCAGATGCCTACAAAAGCGGTTTTGTATCGCTATCAGGGGCTGTCGGGCGAGACTTATCCAGATCGAATGGCAGGCGGAAAACCTGGAATCTATACGATAGAAGGACTGCCGGTTACACCATATCTCGTCCCGCAGGACTGCAATGTACATATGGAAACAGAGTGGCTGGAGATCTATCGGAATACGGTAAAAAGTAATAAAAAGAGATGGGAAGAGCCGGAGGAGGATCTATTTGGAATTCGATTTTCTGCTGCAGAAAAGACATTTGCATTTTCTTGTATTCCCTATACACCAGAGGAATTAGAAAATGCTACCCATCAGGAAGAACTGCCTTTGCCAAGGCGGACGGTTGTTTCTATTTTAGGGGCTGTTCGCGGAGTAGGAGGGATTAACAGTTGGGGAGCAGATGTAGAAGAGTCCTATCATATCTCAGGGGAGCAGGACAGAAGTGTTTCTTTTTTTATCTATGAAGCAGAAAAAAAGAATTGATTTTAATAAAAAAATATTTAAGAAGGAGAGGAAAAGGAGAAGAAAATGGCAGATATTTATGTAAATGCAAAGAAAAAACTTGGAAAAATTAACAGGGAGATTTACGGACAATTTTCCGAACATCTTGGCAGATGTATCTACAGCGGAATTTATGTAGGAGAGGATTCACAGATTCCAAATAGAAATGGAATGAGGACAGATGTAGTAGAGGCATTGAAGCAGATCCGTGTGCCGGTGCTTCGCTGGCCGGGCGGCTGTTTTGCAGATGAATATCATTGGAAGGATGGAATTGGACCAAAGGAAAAACGCAAAAAAATGATCAATACACATTGGGGCGGAACGATAGAGGACAATAGTTTTGGTACACATGAATTTATGGAGCTGTGCAGACAGTTGGGATGTAAAACATATATTAATGGAAATATGGGCAGCGGAACGGTACAGGAGATGTCAGAATGGGTAGAATATATGACATTTGAAGGGACTTCTCCTATGGCGGATTGGAGAAGGAAGAATGGACAGGAGGATATTTGGAAAGTAGATTACTTTGGAGTAGGAAATGAAAACTGGGGCTGCGGCGGAAATATGCGTGCCGAATATTATGCAGATGAGTACAGACGTTATCAGACCTATGTCAGAAATTATGGTTCAAAGATTCAAAAGATTGCTTGTGGGGCTAATGCGGATGATTATAATTGGACCAGAAAGGTAATGGAAATTGCAGGGAATTATATGGATGGATTGTCTCTGCACTATTATACACTGCCAAATGAAAAATGGGAGCATAAGGGAAGTGCGACTGAGTTTGAGGAGGCAGACTATTATCGGACACTGAAGAAGACCTATTATATGGAGGAATTGATTCAAAGGCATGGGGGGATTATGGACTCTTATGATCCGCAGAAGCGGGTGGGATTGATGATTGATGAGTGGGGAACTTGGTATGATGTAGAGCCTGGAACGAATCCGGGATTTTTGTATCAGCAGAATACAATGCGGGATGCAATGGTGGCAGCGATTAATTTGAATTTGTTTAACCGACATTGTGACAGAGTGAAGATGGCAAATATTGCCCAGATGGTAAATGTTTTGCAGGCTATGATTCTTACGGAGGGGGATGCGATGGTGCTGACTCCTACCTATTATGTATTTGATCTCTATCAGTGTCATCAGGGAGCAGAACTGTTGGAAAGCAGTGTAAATTGCGGGGAGATTGAGACAGAGTTAGGAACGATTCCTGGGATTACGCAGAGTGCTTCTTTTGGGGAAGATGGGAAGGTACATATTACGATCGCAAATCTTTCAGCGGATCGAGGAGAGGCTGTAACGGTTCATTTTGGAGAGGATATGCCTGCAGAATTGAGTGTAGAGATGATATGCGGGGGGATGCGGGATAAGAATACCTTTGAGGAACCGGATTGTGTAAAGAAAGTGGTGTGGAAGGAGGGGAGAATGGAGGGGAATTGTGTGGTGTTAGAATTGCCGGCTTGCTGTGTGGTGCATTTGGAGTGTTTGGTTTAGGAGTGGGAGATGCTGGAGAGGGGAGGGGACGCTAGAGTGAAGAAGCGATTCCTTCCCGCTGTTCCGCTCTCCGAAAAGTAAGAACGTCTAATGCT
>CAJUEI010000113.1 GCA_910585255.1 uncultured Lachnospiraceae bacterium | reverse complement strand
TCGCAGCTTTTCAGTGGGAGTCTGCACTCCCACTGAAACAAGGAAGTCCCAACCCCCCGCTTTCGCCTTGGCGGCTTAAAAGCGGGGGACTTCCTTGATGAGGTTAAATATAGAAACCCGAACCAATCGTCCGGGTTCCTCTTCTAACTTTCCAATAACATTTTAACCTCTATAACCCTTTTACCACTGAAACCACATGTTCCACTGTAAATCCAAATTTCTCAAACAACTGTTTTGCCGGTGCAGAAGCCCCAAATCCATGCATTGTTACATAAGCACCGTCTAATCCAACATATTTTCCCCATCCAAAATCACTTAATGCCTCAATCGCTACTCTCTTCCGAACTGCTTTAGGAATTACGCTCTCCTGGTATTCCGCCGTCTGCTCTTCAAACAGATCCATACAAGGCATACTAACTACCCGTACATCGATTCCATCTTTTATCAGTTCTGCCTTTGCCCCTAAAGCCAATTCCACTTCCGATCCAGAAGCAATTAAAATCACATCTGGTACTTCTTTATTGGAATCTTCCAAAATATATCCGCCCTTTAAAGCCTCTTTCGAAGACCCAGCAAGCTGAGGTAAATTTTGCCGTGTTAGCACCAAAGCGGTAGGAGTTCGCTTTGAAGTTACTGCACTATACCATGCCGCTGCCGTCTCAGTGGCATCTGCCGGTCGAAATACATGGAAATTCGGCAGAGACCGAAGCATAGCAAGCTGCTCAATCGGCTCATGCGTAGGTCCGTCTTCCCCAACTCCAATACTGTCATGTGTAAATACATAAGTAAGCGGAACTCCCATAATGGCAGACAGCCGAGCCATCGGTTTTGTATAATCACTAAATACAAAAAATGTAGAAACAAATGCCCGCAGTCCTCCATGCAGCATAATTCCGTTTCCAATTGCACTCATAGCCAATTCCCGCACTCCAAAGTGCAGATTCCGTCCCGCATAGTTTTCCTTTGAAAAATCTCCCATTCCATTCATATAAGTCTTTGTAGAAGGAGACAAGTCTGCTGCACCGCCAATTAAATTCGGAAGCAGTCCCTTAATTTTCTGAATTTGCTTTCCAGACAGACTTCTGGTCGCATCTGCCTTCTCTTCATATGCCCAATATTCTTCACAATCATAAATCTTCTGTCCGGCATCCTCATTATAGTACTGATCCCAAAGTTCCTTCTGTTCTGGATATTTCTCACAGTAAGAAGCAAATAAAACATTCCACTTCTCCTCCGCTTCTCCCTTACTCTCCGCCAGCTTCTGATAATTCTGATACACTTCTTCCGGTACATAGAACGGCTCTTGAGAAGGCCATTCCAAATTTTCTTTCATCGCTGTTACATTATCTGCCCCAAGAGGTTCTCCATGTGCACTTGCCTTCCCCTGCTTTGCAGGACATCCATAACCAATCTGTGTCTTTACTGTAATAAAGGATGGTCTTTTTGTATCTGCTTTTGCCTCTTCAATTGCCTTTCCAATCGCTTCTAAATCATTTCCATCTTCCACTGTAATTGTCTGAAATCCAAATGCTTCCATCCGTTTCTGTACATTTTCGGTAAATGCAATATCTGTACTTCCTTCAATCGAAATCTGATTCGAATCATACAATACCACCAATTTACTAAGCCCCAATGTACCAGCCAAAGAAAAGGCCTCCGAAGAAATTCCCTCCATCATACAGCCGTCTCCGCCCAATACATAAGTATAGTGATCCACAACCGGAAATCCCTCTTTATTAAATACAGCAGCCAAATGTGCCTCCGCTAAAGCCATACCGACTGCCATTCCCATCCCTGCTCCTAACGGTCCTGTAGTCGCCTCTACTCCTTTTGTATGTCGATACTCTGGATGTCCCGGCGTCAAAGAATCCATCTGGCGAAACTGTCCCAAATCCTCTACGGTCAGTCCATAGCCAAACAGATGCAGTAACGAATATAATAAAGTAGAACCATGACCACCAGACAGAACAAAACGATCCCGATTTGGCCACTCCGGGTTTTTCGGATTATGATTCATATGCTTTGCCCATAATTCATAAGCCATAGCAGCAGAACCAAGCGGTAAACCCGGATGTCCCGAATTTGCCTTCTGTACGGCATCTGCAGCAAGAACACGAATCGCATTCACTGACATTGTATCAATTTTACTATTGCTCATTTTTCTGATCCTCCTGTACTCTTTTATACCAATTTGCCATCTTATAGCCAAATAAAGCAATCCCGGCAAATATCAGCATATCTGAAAGATATGCCTCCTGTTTTAAAATAAACTTTATAAAAAACAACAGAATAACAGCCAAACCAGAACCGACACAAATTATCCACCCTGCCCATCTTAAAACAATTTCTTTTTTAGGAAATTTCTGAAATTCATCCATCTGTCTGCCTCCTGTCTATACTCCATTTTTAGAAAGGCGGAATTTTCACCCCGCCTTTTTTCTCTGCCATTCTTCTTTTTTATTCCCCAAATACAGCCTTATAATCCTTTTGGAACTTTTCAATTCCCTGATCAGTTAAAGGATGTTTGGTCATCTGCTCAATTACACTATAAGGAACTGTTGCAATATCGGCACCAGCCAATGCACAATCCGTTACATGAATGGTATTACGTACACTTGCAGCAATAATCTCCGTTGTAATATCATCATACATTGCGAACATATCGGAAATTGTGCGGATTAAATCAACACCTGGCATAGAAATATCATCCAATCGTCCCAAGAAAGGAGAAACATAAGCGGCACCTGCTCTTGCTGCCAACAAAGCCTGATTAGCAGAAAAGATTAAAGTAACATTACACTTAATTCCTTCACTTGACAGCACCTTTGTAGCCTTTAATCCCTCTACCGTCATAGGAATCTTTACAACCATATTTGGATGAATCTTTGCAATTTCCCTTCCCTCTGCAATCATTCCTTCTGCATCCGTTGTTGTTGCCTTTACCTCTCCGCTGATCGGACCATCTACAATAGAAGTAATCTCCTTAATTACCTGATTGAAATCTCTTCCTTCCTTTGCAATCAAAGACGGATTAGTCGTTACTCCGCAGATTACACCCATATCATTGGCTTTTCTAATGTCTTCCACATTTGCTGTGTCGATAAAAAATTTCATTTCTTTTCCTCCTAATTATTCGCATTTTCCGCTTTTTACTCTATGTAGCCACTCTTACACTTCATTTAGGACAGCGGTCTTATCCTTGCCACATTTTAGAATTATTCTTTATGTGCTCGTGCACATTATAGCACTATCCAATCCAAATGTCCAGCTTTTCTTACATATGTTTTAAAAAATTCTATTTTTCATTCTAAAACCTCAAATCAGATCATTGGATTTCTTTCGATCAAGACAACTCTGAAAATAAAAAAACGAAATGATAAAACTGCCATTCTTTATCCAAAAACACACTGCCCCAAAACCAGCTTCCCTTTCTCCCTCCAGACAGAATCCAGACAGATATCACCTCCAATATCTATCCAGAAATTCTGTCCTTCTGCTTTCAACCCTACTTCTGCCCATAATAAGCATTCGCACCATGCTTACGATAATAATGTTTATCTTGTACCTCCTGCGGAGCAGACTGTACATGATGGTTAATACTTTCAGAAAGATATGCCATCTTTGCCACCTCTTCCAATATTACCGCATTGTGTACAGCATCCTTTGCGTCCACTCCCCAAGTAAACGGTCCATGATTTTTACAGAGTACAGCCGGTACAGCCGCCGGATCTTTACAAAGCCGAATAAATTCTTTTACAATTAAAGATCCTGTATTCCCCTCATAGTCTGCATCAATTTCGTCCTTTGTTAAACACCGAATACAAGGCACTTCTCCATAAAAATAATCCGCATGTGTTGTTCCATAACAAGGAATACTTCTTCCTGACTGTGCCCAGCTGGTCGCATAGATAGAATGAGTATGTACAATACCGCCTACATCTGCAAATGCTTTATACAGTTCAATATGTGTTGCCGTATCCGAGGAAGGTTCATATCTTCCCTCAATCTTTTTTCCATTCATATCCATAATTACCATATCATCTGGTGTCATCTTATCATATTCTACACCACTTGGCTTAATTGCAAAATATCCTGATTCCCTATCGATCTCACTGACATTCCCCCATGTAAATCTTACTAAATCATACTTTGGAAGTGCAATATTTGCTTCATAAACACGCTTTTTTAATTCTTCTAACATGACTAGCCTCCCTTTCCTTCTATTCTCTATTAGCCAAACGCCGATTCATGCGTACTCAAGCCAATATTCCGCACTGCCTCCAACGCTGCTTTCTATCTCACAATTTTAGCATACACGATATAATCAAAAAACACAACCCTATTTTATTCCTATTTTAGGGTACTTCTATCTTTTGAATCTCGCAGCCTGAAAGATATCCCGTTCCTTCTAACATCCTCACGATATCCTCCTCTGTCAGCTCCCAAGAAAACTGTTTATTTATAACAAACTGTCCCTGTGCACGAACAATCCCCTGATCCATTGGAGCAAATACCACAATGACAGGATAAGCATCCTGATACAGATAAAGATACAGTGTATTTTCTGTCAAATCCTCACACAAAAAATCCGAATCCAGCATCAATATAGAGGTTATAGCCAATGCCTCCGTACCCTCTGCAGCATTTAAACTGGTGGAAACTGCCGAAAGAAACCGACGATAAATATCAGGCATAATCTCTTTTGGCAATTCCACACCTGAATCATTTATCAGCGATAATGCATCCTGCATAGCATCCTCTGTAATCGTAATTCCATATACAACATTTGGTTTCGTATAATCCTTTTCTCCAATGTCCTCCACTATATCTGTTAATTGCGGAGCCGATGTCACTAAATCAATATATTCCCTGCACTCGGCTATTTTATCCATTTTCTCTATAATTTCTAATCCCTCTCTATACAGTGTAGTAGAAACCTCTTCCTTTTCTGCCGCACAGCCAAACAATAACATACAGCTGCAAAGCAATCCTATCCTTATTATTCTTTTTCGACCCAAAAAAGACACCTATCATCTCCCCTTTCCTACAAAGCTTTTTTGATATTTTTTTAACAATCTATCTTCCATTTATAGTATACATCAAACCCAAGCAAATGTCCTGTCTTTTTTTCTTGATTTTTATTTATCTGTAATTTTTTTATTTTTCTTCCACTTTGGTATTGTAACTTAGAATGATTTTTTATAATTCGATCCGGACGTGGGGAGGAGCAAAAGATTCTCTGCTGGGGCCGTTCGCACTAAAGCTTCCTCGCAGCGGACACATAAGGCGTTAAAAAACAACGCCTAAGTGCCGGCGGGAAGCAATACCCCTGCAGAGAATCTTTTGCTCCTCCCCCCTGTACCCTCCAACCGGAACAAATATTTTCCAAGCATAATAGCTATTCTTTAACCGAAACAATTATTGTTTAACCAAAACAACTATATTTCAAAAATATCTTTTAAACACGTTCCGCTTAAAATACACAGCAGAGAGCATCGGGTGACTCTCTGCAGGGGTATTGCTTCCCGCCGGCACTTAGGCGTTGTCTTTTAACGCCTTATGTGTCCGCTGCGAGGAAGCCTTAGTGCAAACGGCCCCAGCAGAGAATTACCCGATGCTCTCTGCGTCCGATTCACGACAGCCAAAAGAAATTCGGAATTTGCTCCGCTACTTCCTTGATAGGTTAAAATTTCTATAAAATTATAGAATATTTTTTCTAATCCTGTGAATCATCTATCATATCTTGATTAGGCTGATAAGGATAAAGTGCTTCATATTGTTCATAAATTTCTCTTTCTGTATGCCCGGCTGGAATCAGTCCGGTACAATCTGTAACGGAGCAAATATGAGAACATCCATTTTCTAAATAAACTTCTCCCATCTCATTTTCCCAATGTTTCCAATTTTCTTTTAATTTGTTTTCTGTTTTATCATTACTGCTTCTTTCGCTCATATCAGATTCCTTTCTTAATCTTAATTTTTCATTTCGCCTCTGTTATCTTTTATTTTTCTCTCCTTTTTCTTTATTTTTTGTATTCCTAGTCAACTTATTCCTGACAAAATCATACAGCTTTTATATCCCACTATTTCCTAATTCCTGCATAAAAAAACTGCCGCATCTAACTTACTTGTTATAATGCGGCAGTTTTTCATTTTTTGCTATATCTGGAAAAATCCATCAATTGTTTTTTTAATTTCTCTTGGTTTTAGACTTTTTAAAAGATAACCTGTTGGTCTTAAAGTTAATACTTGTTCAATTTTTTGTCTGTCCATATTTCCAGTTAAAAAATATACCGGAATATCTGCAAATTCTCTCTCTGAACGAATCATCTCCAATACTTGCTTTCCGTCACAAACCGGCATCTCATAATCTAATAAAACCAAATCTGGTCTGTCCAGTGTCATACACTGAATAGCAGATACGCCGGACTTTGCAAGTGTAACCTGATAATCTTCTTCCAATAACTCTTTTACCATCTTCAGTACTACAGCGGAATCATCTACTACTAATACTTTTTTCTTATCATCTTCTTTATTATTTTTTAAATATTTTTTAATCTCAGTTATTGCATTTTCTGCCTTTATAGAAACAGCTTCACCTTCATCAGAATGAGGTGTAAACATACAATATGCAAAATATCCAGAACCTCCTGTATGGAACAATAAGCTGCATCTTGGATTTCCTTTTCCGAATATTGTCTGAAATTGTTCATAAGTAAGTAAATTTTCTTCTCTTACCTCAGATAACCCCAAAGAAGGAAAATGCTCTCCAATTCGAGAAACAAACTGCTGTGCAGTATATCTGGTTGTATTCATCAGCATTACATTAATTTTATCGGATTTAGTATCCATCAATTTACCAACCGTGCCAAGCAGCAATTTCTCTTCAAATGCCAATAAAATTTCCCAATTTTTTCCACTCTCGTTTCCATAGACTAGACGGTAATATACTCCCTTTCCAAACTTCTCTCCTCCATAGTGTTCACTAATGACCTGTGCTTTTAAACGAAATAAATCATAGACAAGTGAACGAATCGTCAGTTTCATAGCTGTCTGCTCTTCTTCCGGCAAAAGATTTTTCCACTTGCTTAAGGTTTTTCCTGTAATCGCACAATCTTCTGTTAAAGTATGTCCAATCAGCCAGCCTGCACAAACCCCTAAGAAATGTTTTACAGAGTCTGGGGCATAACGTGTCTGTTTTAACTCTTTCTCTAATTCTGGAAGTGTCTTTTTTCGGAAATTATCATGGATTCGCCGATGTGTCTCAAACCCTTTATAATTGATAGAAGCCATATAAACTTCTTCTTCTGTAAAGTGTTTCATTGCATGTCCTTTAAAATATTTAATTCCTTCCTCACAAACCCATTGACTTTTACTCTCGTCCTCTGTAAATTCAAGTAATTTGTTCATAATACTAAATAATTTCCTATGTTCCCTATCAATTACTTCTACCCCAATATTAAACCGATCCTGCCATACCAATTGTCTCCCCATTTTCTCTCTTCCTCCTTCTCCACAGCAAAATCAAAATTACTACAGATATTTTAATTTAAAAAATTTCCGTGTATTTATTAATTAGAATACATCTCTTTCTAACATTCTCTAATCAAGCATACAAAAATTTAAAAATCAATTCCTGATTTTAATAATCATCCAATATAACCATTCCGTTTTCCGTTACATCAACAAAGTCCAAGAAATAACATTAAAAAAGTCAAATCGGATATTCGCAATCCGCTTCGCTACTTGCTCATAACCTCATCAAGGAAGTCCCAACCCACCGCTTTCGCCTTGGCGGCTTAAAAGCGGGGGACTTCCTTGATGAGGTTAAATTAAAAAATTAGAAAATTAAAATAAGTAAGTTTAGAACATATGTACAAAATCGTTATAAAAAGTATTACTGCAATGAAACCAAAAAATGATACAAGCAACTGTTGTCAAACATTCTTTTTAAGTATACCATATAATTGCAAAAACAACTAATTTTTTAACTTTTCATCTTATAATTTCATCAAAATGACGAATATTTCTACAATAAATATGATTTATTTCAGCATTTTTTCTAAATAAAGGATAAAAATATAGAATGAAAATTGCTATTGATATTTTATATACATCAATAGCAATCTACTGTTTTTCTGTTTTAAAACCCTACTACTGACTGTAAAAAGATTACTATCATAATAATAGGGGCTATATACCGAATCATAAATGCATATAATTTTTTCCTTCGAAATGCATGCCCGCTTGCTTCCATCTCCTCTATAATCCACTGCGGTTTTATTACCCATCCTACAAATATACAAGTTAAAAAGCAGATAAAAGGAAGTAAAAAACTATTGCTAATATAATCCATCAGATCTAATAACTGTGCTGTCTGTCCGTTTGGCAGAGGAAGTTCAAAATAAAACACATGGTATCCCATACAGATTATTACGGAAGCCGCTGCAAAAATTACACTCATAATCAAACTGACTTTTTTTCTTGAAGCATGAAATAATTCCATACAATTAGCTACCAATGTCTCTAAAATCGAGATACAGGAAGTCAATGCCGCAAAGGCTACCATAACAAAAAATATAAATCCAATTAGGGTTCCAATCTTTCCCATTGCGGCAAATACCTTTGGCAGAGAAACAAACATCAGGCTTGCACCAGATGCCATTCCTTCTGTTCCAGAAAATACGTAAACAGCTGGAATAATCATCATTCCTGCTAAAATTGCCACCCCGGTATCAAATAATTCAATCTGACTAATCGAACGGTTTAAGTTTACATCTTTTTTAACATAAGATCCATAAGTAATCATAATTCCCATAGAAACACTAAGGGAGAAAAATAACTGACTCATTGCATCCAAAAGAATCTTTAAAAATCGTGAAAATGTAATTCCGGTTAAATCAGGAATCATATAGACAGCAAGCCCCTGCAGTCCGGTACGTTCTACACCGGCTGCGTCCGTATGCCGCAAAGTCAAAGAAAAAACAGCAATTCCAATAATCATAAGAATCAGTCCGGGCATCACCATCTTAGAAAACCGCTCAATCCCTTTCTCTACTCCACAGTATACTACAAAAGAAGTCAAAGCAAAAAAGATCAGTGTAAAAACAATCGGTGCCGCCTTTGACGTAATAAATGACGTAAAATATCCATCTTCTGCTGCTTTCTGCCCGGATCCGGTAAGATATAATACCACATACTTTGTAACCCATCCGCCTACTACAGCATAATAAGTCATAATAATTGCTGGGACTAAAAATGTCATCTTACCCAAAAAATCCCACTTTGGACGAATAGAACCAAACGCCTGCAGGGCATTTTTCTTGGTTCTGCGTCCCAAAGCAATATCAGTTGTCAATAAAGTAAATCCAAATGTAAGTACCAAAATCAAATAAATCAATAAAAATAATCCGCCGCCATCCTGTGCTGCCAAATAAGGAAATCTCCAGATATTCCCCACTCCGACCGCACTGCCCGCCGCAGATAACACAAATCCTATCGAACTGCTAAATCCGCCTTTTTTCTTCTTTTCCATCACCTTTCTCCTTTAAGATATCGATTTCTATTCTTTTAATATGTTGTATAATCTACAGATGTAACAACCTCATCTACAACTAAAAACTGCAATTTTGACCGTTCCTTTCTATAAGTATACATACCAAAATCTTCTGTATAGTCCTCTCCATAAGCCGCAATCACTTCTTCTAAAGTCGATCCGATTCGGATTCCTTCTGGTGTGCTTATCTTATCATCTAAAAAATAGATATCATAGATATATTCCTGTCCGTCTTCCTCATAAGTAGTCAGCATATAACTGCCGTATGTATATTGCCTATCCATTCCTACAAACGCACAGCTAGGTGTCTCAAAATAACTATCTGCCTCTCCCAAAGCCTCCAATACAGGTTTTGCCTCCTCATAAATTCCAATAGAGACACCATTTACTTCAAACAGATATCCCTGCAGGGAAACGGCTTCTTCTGCTGTCCTTGATTCTAACGTTGTTTCTGTCTCAGTCTTAGAAACAGCAGGTGTCATACTCTCTGTTGTTTCAGAAATCGTTGTACTCTCAGAAGTCACCTTATCTTCTAATGGTGCTGCTGAATTTGAACAGCCGGCTAAATTTAACACGCCAGTCAAAAGCAATATAGCATATTGATACTTTTTCATAATTGTTCCTCCAATATCATCTCTATCACAAAATCCAACGGCATATTCTTACTCTGTTGCCATCTCGGGATATTCCATTCCATTTTCTAAATAATGCGTGCTATATCGGGCACCGGACAATGCATCATACTGTGCATTTGTTACAATACAAAAAGTAGAGCCCGATTTTCTTGGTGTTGTATCAAAATGATACCACCCTCCTTCGACACAGACAAGATTCCAATAGTGGACATGATACCCTTCCTTTGGATATACCGGCATATTTTCAATTCCAGCCGCATCTAACATAGCCCGTGCTACGGCAAAATAAGTAAAGCAATCTCCTCTTCTTGTCTCAAATCCCCGTATTGCTTCCGCTACCCAATCAGACTTATCTGACGTTGCAATATAACCGATATGAGATTGAATCCATTGATAAATTGCAGTAGCCTTTTCTCTTTTTGACATATCCTCTGTTACTAATTCCTCTACAATCTGAGCCGCCATCTGCTCTAACTTTCGTTTTTCTTCCGTTATAATTGGTGTAATTTCAATAAAAACGCCATTTGCATCAAATGTATATAAATTTTCCTTATCTAACTGTAATGTTTCATTGCATGCCCTTTTACCGGTATCCTTTAAATAATATTTTAATGTACCACTCTCTTCTTCCTCTATATACCAGCCTGTCTGTCTGTAACCATTCTCATCAAAGTGATACCATGCCCCATCGATTAGCCGCCAGGTATCAGCCGGATAAGAAACTTTGTCCTCCTCTAAATACCGCCAGCCATTCGCATCCTTCTGCCATACTCCGCAAGGTGCATCATCCGAAGAAACCAGATCTGCTCTTCTTTGTATTGTACAAGTAATATTATGTATCATCTTTCCATCTTCATCCATTCCATAATACTGTCTGTTGATATCCTGATGCCAAGCAGTCTGCATCATTCCTTCTTTATCAAAATAATACCATTTTAAATCGGTACCTGATGCTTTTGTATTCCCACTTAAGTCATGTATTTGATCTGCCGAAGTTATACTTGTAAAAGCAAAAAAACCAATTCCGACCAATACGGCAATTCCTGTTGGTTTTCCTGTCATTTTTGTCATTCCTTTCTCAATATATTATATCTGTTATTTCTCTTTTGCAGAATAAAAAATATAATATACACCATAAAAACACTAACTTTTTCCTACGGAATATTCTACAAAATCCGCATTTAGACTTTTTCAATTATAACATAGCTGCTATCGGTCGTCAACTAAAGAACCTTTTGAAAACTATTGGAACCCTCCCTATCAGAGAAATAGAAAAATTTTCCAAAAAGAACGCCAGAGTACATCAAAGACATGCTGCTCCGCTCTCCGAAAAGCAGAAGCTCTAAGACTTGTGAATTTCAATCATCCCACCGGACGGAACGGGGTGCAATTCGCCCGTACAGCGGGCTAAACACACCCCTTTTTCGGGCACAAGTGCCCTCAAATCCTACTGGATCGACACAAGTCTAAGAGCCTCTAGCTTTCCTCCGAAGTCACAGCCTGCCTTTGATATACTCTGGCTGCATTGTCTCACAATCTACATTTCTTTTTTCCTTCCCTCTATGAATACATGAATCAACCATATATTTACAGACAGGTAGAGACAGCAGGTGTGGGGAAACGATTTCTTCTGGCTGTGACTTCGGAGGAAAGCTAGAAAGTCTTATGCTTCTGTCGATCGACTAGGATTTTTTGCCATTTCCAAATGG
>CAJUEI010000112.1 GCA_910585255.1 uncultured Lachnospiraceae bacterium | reverse complement strand
GCAGGAAAAGACAGCTAGAGTGGAGAAGCGATCCCTTTCCGCTGTGACTTCGGAGGAAAGTTAGAAAGTCTTATGCTTCTGTCGATCCACTAGGATTTTTTGCCATTCTCGAATGGCAAAAAAAGGGGTGTGTTTAGCCCGCTGCACGGGCGAATTGCACCCCGGTCCGTCCGGCTGGATACACGTCAATTCAGAAGCATTAGACTTTCTTCTTTCCAGAGAGCGGAACAGCGGGAAGGGATCGCTTCTCCACTCTAGCGTCCCCTCCAGCAGCCTCCCACCTCATTCCAACCCTCTTTTTCTAACAAAAAACACCATCCCAAAAACTCTAATATCTTGTAAAACAAATCACACTACGACTGCGATCCAAATCTTCTCTTGTAATCCGTCTGCCCCACCGAATTACACAAGTTCCGCCAATATTACACTCTGCTACTTGAATTCCACTTGCATCTTTTCCAATTACCAACACCGTATGAGCATTATTATACCGGAGATAATCCCCAACTTTCACTGCATCAAACTGATAAGCATAATCTGTCTTTCCTGCATCTGTACCAAAAATCTCATCACTCAACTTTCTCGCAAATCCGTCACACTGCATCCCGATAACATAAGCCAAAGAATAATTAATATAAGCATTGCAATAATCCGTGCCATACTGTCCATGTTTACAAGGAATAGACGTTACTGTTTCACTATAATAATTCGTATCTTTCTGTTTTGCTGTATATCCCATATGATTCCAATACATTCCATCTGGATATTTAATTCTTAAATGCTCCAAACGTTCTACTATGTATTCCGGCGTAATTGCTGGCTTCTCCGAACCCATATGATCGGGCACCGTTTCTTCTTCTACTAATTCCGTAGACTCTGTTGCTTCTTCCGACTCTGATTCTACAGATTCTGGCTCTGCAGATTCTATAAAATCTACAGATTCTGTCGATTCTACCTCACTTTCTGTATAAGTAAAACTGTCAGCAGAATTGACTAAATTCTGATCCGGAACTTGATTTTCTATCCAGACACCATTGGCATCCACATAGTGAAATGCAATCCATGTATCGGCTGCCATTTTTCCGTCTGGATTCAAATAATACCAGGAATCGTTTAAATTCAGCCAATCCGTTGCCATCTTTCCGTCCGAATTCAAATAGTACCAGGAATCGTCTAAATTCAGCCAACCCGTTGCCATCTTTCCATCCGGTTTTAAGTAATACCAGGAACCGTTTAAATCCAGCCAATCTGTTACCATCTTTCCATCGGCATCCAGATAATACCACGACTCATCCTGATTCAGCCATCCCGTTGCCATTTTTCCATCTGGTTCCAGATAATATCGGCTGTTATCTAAATTGAGCCATCCAGTCAGCATCTTTCCATCGGTATCTAAATAATACCACGTTCCATCTAAATTCAGCCAGCCGCTGTACATCGCTCCTTCAGAATCTAAATAATACCAAGTTCCGTTTTCTTCTAACCAGCCAGTATGTACCTCTCCATTCTCGTTTTGATAATACCATATATTTTGTAACTGTACCCATGTCTCCTGTAAGGCTTGTCCCGAATGGATTGGGATTTTCATTGCCTGGGAAGAAACCGATCCGGTCAGCGTAAAAATCGCCGTTATCATCAAAGCAGTAACCGCTTTTTTCAACCCTCTTTTCATAGTTGCCTCTCTTTCTAAAAATAGTTTTCTATTATAATAAATTTTATTATAACTTTTCTTATTATAACTTTTCTATGTATATCCGTAAAGTGTTTTTAACTAGAAAAAACTGCCAGACTTACCTATCTGACAGTTTTTTCTATCAACAATTTCTTTCTTTTTTATAGCATTTGCTCCAAATTTCTGCGGATTTCTGCAATAAACTCTCTGCTGTTTAAAGCCGTTACCTGCTCTAATGTACTAATAATTGCCAAATCCTTTGTCATCTTTCCACTTTCTATTGTTGTTAGACAAGCCTGCTCTAATTGATCAGCAAATCTGCAAAGCTCTGGAATCTGATCCAGCTCCCCTCGCTTCCGAAGAGCACCTGTCCATGCAAAAATAGTGGCAATCGGATTTGTTGAGGTTTCCATTCCTTTTAAATGCTGGTAATAATGCCGCTGTACCGTTCCATGTGCAGCTTCGTATTCATAGATGCCGTCTGGAGAAACCAATACGGAAGTCATCATAGAAAGAGAACCAAATGCCGTAGCCAGCATATCACTCATTACATCTCCGTCATAGTTTTTGCATGCCCAAATATAGCCTCCCTCGGAACGTACCACCCGGGCAACAATATCGTCAATTAATGTATACATATAAGAAATACCCGCTGCCTCAAACTTTTCTTTATACTCTGTATCAAAAACTTCCTGGAAAATGTCTTTAAATGTATGGTCATATTTTTTCGAAATGGTATCCTTTGAGCCAAACCATAAATCTTGTTTTTGATCTAAAGCAAAAGAAAAACAGCTTTTTGCAAAGCTTCGAATCGATTTTTCTGTATTGTGCATCCCCTGTACAATACCAGCTCCATCAAAGGTATGCACCAATTCTCGTATCTCTTCTCCGTTTTCTTTTGTATAGACTAATTCGCACTTTCCCGCTTCTGGAATCTTTATTTCTGCTGCTTTATAGACATCTCCATAGGCATGTCTGGCAATGGTAATTGGTTTTTTCCAATTACGGACATAGGGTTCAATCCCTTTTACAATAATCGGAGCACGAAATACGGTCCCGTCTAAGATCGCCCGAATCGTTCCGTTTGGACTTTTCCACATTTCTTTTAAATGATACTCTTCTACTCGTGCTGCATTGGGCGTAATAGTCGCACACTTAACCGCTACTCCATATTTCTTGGTTGCATTTGCCGAATCTATTGTTACCTGATCCTCTGTTTCATTTCGATATTCTAATCCTAAGTCATAATATTCGGTCTTTAAATCGATAAACGGCAGCAGCAGTTCTTCCTTTATCATTTTCCAAAGAATCCGTGTCATTTCATCTCCATCCATCTCAACCAATGGTGTAGTCATTTTAATTTTTTCCATTTTGCTCACCTGTCCGCTTCCTCTCTCTTTTTATAGTTTCTGATTTGAATTACAGGATGCCTTTAATAAATTCTCCATTCCATAGGTATCCATATGCTCTAATGTATTTAATACATGTTCCGTAGCAAGTCTCTCTGCTAAGGTTCCATCCTTTGCTTGAATAGCTTCCAAAATTCTTCCATGTTCCCGATTGGATTCTTCTGCCCTTCCTTCTGTAGCCAATGAAATCCGCCGCACTCGTTCTACATAGTGATGGAAATTCGAAAGTAAATGATTAAACATTCGACTATTGGAAGCAGCATATAAAATCTCATGAAACCGGGTATCTAATTCACAGACTTGGCTATAATTTTTCCGTTTTACATAAAATTTAGAAAGTTCTAAATTTTCCTCTAACTGTTCAATCTGTTCTTCTGTAATATGTTCTGCTGCCCAGCGGGTACAGCGTCCCTCTAAAAGAGAACGTGCCGCATAAATATCTTTCATATCCTTTTCGGTAATCCCGATTACATATGCCCCCTTGTTAGGAACAATGCTGACCAATCCTTCTAGTTCCAGTTGACGAAGTGCCTCCCGCACGGGAGTCCGGCTGACTCCCAGTTCCTGTGCGATCGGATTTTCTTTTAATTCCTCATGCTGTCCATACCGTCCAGACAGGATATTTTCACGAATCGTATGAAATACTCTTCTCCGGAGCGAATATCTGTCCGCAATATCTGTATGTATATCACAATCGCTCATTCTTTGCCTCCAGACTATTCCAATAAGTTGATTCCCAACTTTGCACTGCTTTCATCAATTACCTTTAATAATTCCTCATCTGTCAGTACGGTTACACGACCGCTTTCGTATTCCGCATCTATCCATGCTTTTACCATTGCCACCAAAGGATGGGTTTTTTCAATCTGCCGTTCTCCCTTCCACTTAAAATAAGAATTCATCCAATGTGCAATTCCGGCAAGCCCAGACGTATTAGAAACAGCTACTAATGCCGGACGATTTAAAAACTTTTCGGTATCAAAAATATTGTAGATTTCTTCATTCTTTAGCAGACCGTCCGCATGAATCCCCGCTCTGGTCACATTAAAGTTCCTTCCGACAAATGGGGTTCTGCTTGGAATCGAATATCCGATTTCCTTTTCAAAATACTCTGCTAATTCTGTAATTACTGTAGTATCCATACCGTCTAATGTACCTTTAATCTGTGCATATTCAAATACCATTGCTTCCAAAGGAGTATTTCCGGTTCTCTCACCTATTCCAAACAGAGAACAATTTACACCTCCGGCACCATACAGCCATGCAGTAGTAGAATTGACGACTGCTTTGTAAAAGTCATTATGCCCATGCCACTCTAATAATTCCGAAGGCACTCCTGCATGTGCTGTCAATCCGTAGATAATTCCCTGTACACTTCTAGGAATTACGGCACCGGAATAGTTTACTCCATATCCCATCGTATCACAGGCACGAATCCGCACCGGAATCTGATACTCTTTCATCAGCTTCATTAATTCTAACACAAAAGGAATCACAAATCCATAGATATCCGAACGAGTAATATCTTCAAAATGACACCTTGGACTAATTCCTGTTTCCAAACACTCTCTTACCACACTGAGATAGTGATTTAATGCCTCTCTTCTTGTCATATGCATTTTATAGAAAATATGAAAATCTGAGCAGCTTACTAAAATCCCGGTTTCTTTTAATCCAATTTCTTTTACCAGTTCAAAGTCTTTTTTATTTGCACGAATCCAGCTTGTTACCTCTGGAAAGGCGTATCCACGCTCTAAGCATTTATAAACCGCATCCCGATCTTTTTTGCTGTATAAAAAAAACTCGCTCTGTTTAATCTTTCCTTTGGGACCGCCTAACCGATGCATAAAATCATAAATCGTTACAATTTGTTCGGTAGAATAGGGAGCACGTGACTGCTGCCCATCTCGAAAGGTGGTATCGGTAATATATAATTCTTCCGGCGTATTATGTGGTACAACTCGGTTGTTAAATGCAATTTTCGGTACTTCATCATAGGGAAACAGACTTCGAAACACATTTGGCTCTGCTACATCATTTAGATGATAAATATGTTCTTCTAAGGTTAATAAATTGGTATGCTTATCCAATACAACAGATGTTTTTTCCATTTTTATATCCTCCTCTAAGCAAATCGTTGAATCGATTTTTTTGCATATTGGAATTATTGTATACAATGATACAACTCTTGTCAAGCAAAATCATCCAATAACTTATCAAGGAAAGAGCAGATTTCGAATTTTCTTTGACGTTGTATCGTTTTAAATTTAAAAGCTGCCGTATAAACTAGGAATAGTTATACAGCAGTTTTTTATATAGAAAACTTATTTTTCAAAAGGCGACAATTCCACCCGAATAAAATACCCCCTATCATGATGACAAACCGGGCATACTTCTGGTACGGACTCTCCTTCATAGATATGTCCGCAATTAAGACAGATCCACCCGGTCTTTATATTAGAAGCAAACAGTTTATTCTGTTCTAACATCTCGGCAAATTTTCCAAACCGATCCCCATGTATTTTCTCAATATCAGCAATCATTCGAAAAGACGCCTCTACTGCAGGAAATCCTTCGGCACGTGCCGTTTCCGCAAAAGATGCATAAACCGAATCATGCTCCTCATATTCATTATGCTGTGCCATTCGCAAAAGTTTTGCTATATCCTCAGATAAATCCACTGGATATCCGCCATCAATATAAATGGTTTCACCCGCCATCTCTCTTAAATGATGATAAAAAATTTCCGCATGTTCCTTTTCCTGATGTGCCGTATAACGAAATACTGCTTCAATTACCGCCAAATTTTGTTTTTTTGCCTGTTCCGCTGCCATAATATAGCGGTTGCGTGCCTGACTTTCTCCGGCAAATGCCCGCATTAAATTATCTTTTGTCTGACTATTTTTTAAATCTGCCATGTCATATCATCCTTTCCCGATTTTTTGAAACCTTATTTTAGAATTTCTATTCCATGTAGATTTTATCCATTTTTATTAAAATTTATACTCTCCCCTATTGTTTCCTATCTGTTTTTAACAGCCCTGTTTTTGTCAATTCATATACAACCGTACAGACTTCCTGAATATACTTTCGATCATGAGAAACGCTGATAATGGTTCCTTGAAATTCCTGCAAAAGCTGCCGAATCACCGGATTAGATAGAGGAGAAAAGTTTCTGGTAGGCTCATCTAACAGCAATACCTCACTCCCCGCCATACTCATCTTTAAAAGCAGCAGCTTGGCTTTCTGTCCTCCTGACAATTCCCCCAAAGGATGACTCATTTCCTCTGCTGTATACTTCATACTTCCAAGATAGGTGCGGACTCTGCTTATTTCCTCTTTTTCCCCGCTCTCTGCTAAGAAAGCAATCGGGGTCTTTTTTATATCCAGATATTCTTCATAATTCTGCGGCATATAAAATACACGAATATCCTGACGATGCTTCAGCTCTTTCCATATCTCCCGTATCAACGTTGTTTTCCCGGCTCCGTTTTTCCCTATAATCCCAATATGCTCGGGTCCGATTACTGTAAGCTGTATCTGGCTTGCCAAAACCCGTTCTCCTGTGCAGAGCTGCTCCCGGTAGAATTCTAAAATTCGTTTTCCATTCGGCACGCTTATCTTTTCTCCAAAACGAATAAAAATCGCATCCTCTGTTTCCGGTATCTTAGTCAGTTCCTGATACTCCTTTTCCATTCGCTTTTCCTGTGCTTTTATGGTATGCATTTTTTTCTTTAAAAGCTGTGCTCCATGCGGATCTTGACGACTGATCGAAGCCTGCTGATAAGCAACTTTTTGCTGAATCTGCAAAAACTTTTCCTGCTGTTTTTTATATGCTGTCCGCTCATTTCTTGCCACTTTCTCCTGGTGCAGCATATCCCTTGTTCTGTTTTCCATATACTCCCGATAACCAGCCGATACCACAGTCCAGCGAGGCTTTGTCTTTCTTTGGATCTGCTCTAAATGAACAATTTTATTTGCAGTATGTTCTAAAAGCATCTCATCATGCGAAATAAAAAGAATCGGCAGGCGGCTGTCACGAATAAAACATTCCAGCCACTCTAACGTTTCCAAATCAATATCATTGGAAGGCTCATCTAAAAAAAGTACATCCGGCTGATCGATTAAAATACGGGCAAGCTGCACTTTCACCCTTTCTCCGCCGGAAAGCTGCTCCATCTTTTGATTAGAATAAAACATTCCATCTAAAAGAAAAAACTGCTTCTCTAACCGAGCAATTTCTTTTGGTGAATGATAAAAAAAGTTCTCTTGTTCCGACAAAAATTCGTAGACACTCTTTTCCTTTTCCTCCAACAAAAGTTCCTGTGCCAAATATCCTACCCTTGCATGATTTCGTATAATTTCCCCCTGATATTCCACATAATCCTCCACCAGATCTTCCCGGTACAAAAGCTTTAACAAAGTAGATTTTCCATCTCCTTCCTCTCCAATTAAAGCCGCTTTATCTCCCCGATTTAATACCATAGAAAAGTCCTGAAGGATCACACGCAAATCTTTTCGATGGGTAATTGTAAGATTTTTAACCTGAATCATAAAATCAATTCCTCCCTTTGATTACAGGCGAAGCACTCCTGATGCAATCAAGCAGAAAAAGTTCCTGTTCGTGTGCTGGGCCGCTTGTCAGCTTTGCTGACCATCTTTCTGTCAATGCCTATATGCATCAAAAAAACCCGCATCAGGATTTCTGTTATCCCAATGCAGGCTCTCTATCTGATTATACTCTAAAAAATCGAATCCAACAAAGAAAAATCTTTTCCCCTGCTTATACACCGCCGATACACCATAGAATGACATCATTCCTCTTCACCGGCATGTATATAAAAATCAAGGCGGATATTCCATCCCTTTTAGAGAATCAAGTGCTTGCAATCTATAATTCGACAACAGAAATAAACCTGCTTCGCAGATTTCAATATTTCTTCTGTTTTTTGCGAATTATAAATTGTACATCCTCTCACCAAACCTTTCTCTGTCTTCCGTATTGTACTGTTTGGAAGACCCCATCTTTTATCCGCTTTCTACTATAACAAAACTAATTTCTCCTGTCAAGCAAAAAATCTTCTGCAAAATTTGTAAATTACTCATCACCTGATGTCCCAAGGACACTCGTAGCTTTATCCATAAGAGAAATGGAGCCGTCTTTTTGCTTGCCAATCCATTTCCTATATGCTATACTCATACCAATAAAATGAAGTAATAACAGCAGCTTCTTTTTCTTATTGTAATAAAAATACAAAGGGCTTAAAAAAATTAAGAAGAATACTCCATTTCTATTTTCATAATATAAAAATGGAGCATTTTTTTATAATATAATAATCAACAACA
The DNA here is from genome assembly GCA_910585255.1 of uncultured Lachnospiraceae bacterium. GTDB lineage: Bacteria > Bacillota > Clostridia > Lachnospirales > Lachnospiraceae > MGBC114844. Next base: position 3,493 of record CAJUEI010000112.1, on the reverse strand, counting down.
TAGGAGCATACTATGAAAAAAACATTATATTTTTCTCTATTTACAGTAATAATCTTTAGCATTATATGGTATAAAAATAAAACTGACAAAAAAACCAAAACCATACAACTAGAAATCCGAACAGATAAAGATACCTACGAAAACGGAGAATGGATCTCCTATTCTGTTCTGATAGCCAATAACAGTAAACAAACGATTTATTTTAAAATTTCTTCTTGTAATGTAGAGATAATCGGTGATAACGGGTTTCATGCCATAACAGATATAGAGTCTACTTCCAATATTTATTCACTAAAATCCAATTCAAAAGTCAAGCGAAATTTAACAGGATATAATCTATATTATGATTTCGCTCATGTTATGGGAATAAAAACTTTTTCTGGTCGTTTCTTATCAAAAAATAAACCGGATTCCATTGCAAGTTTGAATCTGAACTGGACTACTGGCTTATCCCTGCCAGAAGGAACTTATACTTTTACAGCAGAACTTCTATATTATAATGATAAAACCTGTCAAAGCAGCCCTAAAAAAACAACTGTGACAAAAGAAATTCATGTCATAGGTGATGGAAGCATAAAACTAGAACAAGAAATTCTCTTAGAAGATCGCATCCGTTTCTATGCTGCTTCTGATAAAAATATCTATCGTGCAGGAGAATCTATCCGTACCTGGGGAAAAATTGAACCCTTAGAAGGAAAATGGTACCAATGGTATAAGGATAACCTCGATCTGGATATTCTTATAATCTTAATCAACTGTGATACAGGAGAAGAAAAAGATATTTTTAATTTAGAACCTGGTATTCCTCCAGAGTACACAGGAACCTACTTTATTCTCCCTAATATGGAAGATGAAAAAGGAATCATGTTTTATAAATGGTTAAAAAAAGAGGGGAATTATATCATACGATATTGGTTAGAATATTTAACCTATGAAACACAGGAATCTAAGATTGCAACAATCGACTTTCCCATTACTGTTATTCCTAACGAATCAGAACAAACTTTTTACAGCAGTCCTTCTTATCCTGTTCCGCCATTTGAAGAATACAATAAGTTTCTAGAAGGCGAATCCTGAGCGATTCCATATAATATAGAATCGCTCTATCCGTCTATCAATCATCTTTTTTTACTCCTTATCAAAATTTCTATTTGTAATTCGGAATGTACATTCTATCATGCAAATCATTAAAACAAAAAATATTAGAAGATAAATCGGCAGAATCGTAAATCCAATTATATTACCGATTAATCCGAAAAGCGGCGGGATAAAAGTTGAACCGACATAAGCACTTGCCATTTGTATTCCGATAATTGCACCAGAATTTTCTTCGCCGAAATTATTGGGTGTAGAATGAATAATACAGGGATAAATGGGAGCACAGCCAAAACCAATCACAATAAATCCCATCTGTGAAACCATGAAATAATCACCAGAAATCATTAAAAAAATAATTCCGCTAAACAAAATACAAGTTCCAATAATTATCATTTTTCTATCACCAAATTTATCTGTAACAAATCCGCTTAGAAATCTTCCAACAGTAATTCCAATATAAAATAAAGCTGTAAAACGTGACGACTGCTCCAATGTCATGTTTTTTACTTCTGAAAAATAAGTACCTGCCCAACCCATAGCTGTTCCCTCTGCAGCACAATACGCAAAAAAACCAATCAAAAGAAATGGGACACCCTTTATTTTCAAAGCGTCAAGCAATCCAATGCTTTTTTGTTCTTCAACAGCCGCTTTTTTATTCACGTTCCAAACCGGCAGCGTTACAAGAAGAAGGATTCCAATTGCTAATTGAATCAATCCTATCATGCGATAGCCATTATGCCAAGTTGCATTTGTCAAAGCGTAACTCATAACAAACGGACTGACAATCGTTCCCACTCCCCAGAAACAATGCAGCCAACTCATATGTTTTGACGTATAATGAAGTGCAACATAATTGTTCAAAGCAGCATCAATCGCACCTGCACCAAGTCCATAAGGCACTGCAAAAACAATCAGCATCCAAAATTGGGTTGAAAACGAAAAACCAAATAGAGCAATTACCGTAAGAAATACACTGATAACTGTAACGATACGTGTACTAAATTTATGTGTCAATTTATCGGATAAAAGGCTTGATATAATTGTTCCTCCAGATATAGTCATGGAAATAATACCCATATAAGATACAGGTACCTTTAATTCATGATGTATTGCAGGCCAACCCGAGCCAAGAAGCGAATCCGGCAGACCAAGACTGATAAAAGCACTATAAATAAGTACAAGCAAAAGTATATACATATTCCATTTTTCCTCCGTTTTACCATTTACCAAAATTTTGCTGAAGACTGCATCTGCTCAAAACAACAGCATCCTTTATAAGACAGCCAATCTAACAAGCTCTGTAATTATTCTAATAATCAATTATCGAATATCGGACATTATAATATCAGGCGTTTTGAACTTCGTCAAGATATTTTCAAAAAAAGACGAAAAAGAGTACAGCATGTTCCCGCAATCCTTATTATATTTTTCAGCAGATTAATACAAATATAAACAGCATTAGAATCATCATATAATATTTGCCAAAATAGATAGTTCATAATTTCTGAAATATTATAATACACACCACTTTTATTTTACAATAGTATAGTAAGTACTTCTTGCTTTTCCATTACGTTTCAATAAATTCCTTTTTATAAGTTCTCTAATCTGTCTTGCAGCAGTTGACGGACTTACTTTCAGCAGATCAACTACATCATTTTTAGTAAAAAAATTGTGTTCTTGAGCATATTTCAAAATCCACTTCCCGAAGTTGAAACTCCTGCTTTACCGCTTCAAAAGTAAGTTCCTGTTTTAAACTACGCATAGCCTCAAAACGGTCTCCATCTGTTTCTTTTATCATATAACGAATTGCCGTATCCGTAGCCGGAACTGCAGAATACCCTTGTCTGACATACACACCCTCAGGTCGCATCCCTTTCTTTGCAATATAATATGGTCGATCGGTTCCCCGCTGAATATCCACTACAATAATCTTCTTCCTATCTTCCTCGATTGTTTCATAGTGCAGAAACATCGTCAAATCTGGTTTAATTGCATCTCTAACCATATTGCTGATCTGTAATGCCGTACTATCTGGATCAGGAAGACCAATGACTGTGCCGTCACCCCGGATACCAATATATAACTTACCACCATTACAATTGGCAAAAGCAATAATTTCTTTTTCTATATCATCTGTAACAATTTCCTTAAGTTCCACATTTTCACTTTCCTGAAATATCATACACATCTCTCCTCTAAATGAATGATCTGTTCCTATTATAATAAATCGTGTCAATCATGTTAATCCAATTTGACACAATAATGATTCGATTTAAAACAAAAAGACTGCCCTATACTCTATAGAACAGTCCATATCATAAATTACTATCTTTTTAATCAAATCGGATATTCGCAATCCGCTTCGCTACTTGCTCATAACCTCATAGCTGCT
>CAJUEI010000111.1 GCA_910585255.1 uncultured Lachnospiraceae bacterium | reverse complement strand
CCGCTTTCGCCTTGGCGGCTTAGAAGCGGGGGACTTCCTTGATGAGGTTAAAAATAAATTTTTATAAAGATCAGGATAGAATATTTTAAACATAAAAGGTAGCGGACTGCCGTTCAACTAATTTTACATCGACAATGACCCGGTTTTGGGTCAGCTTTCCGGTTGTGATTTTTTCCATTAGCAATTCAATAGCAGCATGAGCTTTTCCTTCAATATTTTGATTAATGGTAGTCAGTTTAGGTGAACAATAGAGACAAAACGGCAGATCGTCAAAACCGACAACAGAAAGTTGGGTAGGAAGTTTTAGCCCGCTTAATCGTGCTCCTTCCATAATGCCTACTGCACTGTAATCAGAGGTAGTTACTACTGCACTGATAGAGGCAGAACCGGTTGCAATGGTTCTTCCGATTTGGATGCCGTGGCTGTAGTCAGGGGATACTTCAAAAATACGTTCTTCCCGAATAGGAATATTATTTTCTTTTAATGCACGGCAGTACCCTTGGAAACGTGCGGTAAGCAGAGGGCTGTTTTTATAGTCTGCCATAAATGCAATGTTTTCATGTTCCATATTGATTAGATATTTCGTAGCAAGATAAGTTCCTTTTTCATCATCACAGCCTACATTAATCATATCTTCTCTGTTATGCCAGCTGTCTAAAAAGACAAGCGGAATATGAATATGTTTAAGAATTCGATCTAAGAAACTGTCAAAATCAGGCAGAAGGAAAATGGCACCGTCAGCAGGCCAGTTCTTAAATAGTGCATCTAATTCTTCAAAGTCGTGAACCGAACGAATCATAGCATAATATCCAAGAATACGAAGCTGATATTCCATTATGCCTACTAAAGAACTGATATAGGGGGAATAGAACATATTTGTTTCGGTATTAGACAGCGGTATAATTAAAAAAATTATTTTTGATTTTTTAGCGGAAAGACTTCTTGCTGTCATATTGGGGGTATAATTGTATTTTTTGATAATTTCATTAATACGGGAAATGGTATTTTCTGATACATGGCCAAAGCGTCCGTTTACCACATTAGAAACGGTCATAGTGCTTACACCGGCCTCTTTTGCAATATCTTTTAAAGTCATAAAATCAACCTACTTCTATACTATTTGGTAAAAGATTCCATTTTTAATTTTAACGCAAAGAGTCAAATTATGCAAGAGAAGAATCTTAAAAATAAAAATATAATTTATAAAGTGACAGGTTTATAGTACCAGATTTCTGATAAAACAGTAATAAAATAAAGTATAACGATATACGTAAAGGGGAAATATAAGTGAATTTAAGTATAACATAATCCGGGAATATTCACAACTAAAAATAGAAAAATTAGCAGAAGTACTAAAAAGTATAGACATATTTTATAAAAAAATAAAAAATTTAAAAGAAATACTTGACAAAATGTTAAAATGGGAATAAAATCCTAGTATAGTTTAGCGATAAACCTAAAGGAGAGGAATATCCAGTATAAAAGGAGGAAATTTTTATGAAGAAAATGAAGAAAATGGCAGCATTATTGTTGAGCAGTGTACTTGCATTATCTGCTACTGCTTGCGGAGGCAATAACGGGACACCGCAGGGTACGACTGGAGGCGGAAATACGCAAAGCACGACAGCAGCTGGAGGAAATACGCAGAGTACGACAGCTGCCGGAGGAAGCGGAGAGGAAAGTATTACCTGCAGTCTGTTGGTATGGACTCCATCGGAAGATCAGTCACCGGATTATGGAAACTGGATTCAGACACAGTGTGACGCATTTGCAAAAGAACATCCAAACTGGAATATTACATTTAATTTTGGGGTAGCCTCAGAGGCAGAAGTTGCAAAGCTGATTGCACAGGATACAGAGGCAGCAGCAGATGTATTTATGATGGCAAATGACCAGCTGACGGATTTGCTTCCTGCAAAGGCAGTTGCACGAATCGGCGGGGAGACCGAAACATTTGTAAAAGAAAACAACTCTGATACAATGGTAGAATCACTTACAGTAGACGGAGCATTGTATGGAGTGCCGTTTACATCCAATACTTGGTTTATGTATTATGATACCAGTGTATTTTCGGAAGAGGATATTAAAAATTTAGATACTATGCTGGAAAAAGGTGTAGTTTCATTCCCGATTACAAACTCTTGGTATCTGCCAAGTTTTTATGTAGGAAATGGATGTACCTTCTTTGAAGATGGTACCAATCCAGATGCGAAAATTGATTTCGGTGGAGAAAAGGGAATTGCTGTTACGAATTATTTGGTAGATTTGCTGGCAAATCCAAATTTTGCAGTGGATGTAGATGAATCTGGTATTGCAGGAATTCGGGACGGATCGATTAAGGCAATGTTTTCTGGTTCTTGGAGTTATGAATCTGTAAAAGAAGCTCTTGGAGAGAATTTTGGATGTGCACAGCTTCCTACTTATACTTTAAACGGAGAGCAGAAGCAGATGTATTCGTTTGCTGGATCAAAGGCAATTGGAGTAAGTGCGAATACAAAATACCCTCAGGTAGCAGTTGCTTTGGCAAGATATCTGGGAAGTCCAGAATCTCAGAAATCACACTATGAGAGCAGAAATATTATTCCTTGTAATACATCTTTACTTTCCGATCCGACTATGGCAGAGGATTTATTAGTAAAGGCACAGAATGATACCGTAGCAAATACTTCGATTATTCAGCCGTTTATTGCTCCTATGGCAAATTATTGGACTCCTTCTGATAACTTTGGAAAGTCTCTTCGGAATGGAGAAGTGACACATGAAAATGCGGCTGAATTAACAGAGGCTTGGAATACGAATATGAATACTACAATTGTAGATAATTAAATCCGTTTGGGGAACAGGGAGGCGAAAATGTGGCTAAAAAATATGTAAATGAATTTCCAACTCCTTATACTGTGACAAATGCAGTAAAAACGGGGGGGTTGTTTACAAAATTAAGTATGGTAATTATGGGAGCCGGCAATATCGCACATCAGCAGATTGTAAAAGGATTGTTGTTTCTTTTTATGGAAGTAGCATTTTTCTTCTTTATGGCAGTGTCCGGCATCCACAATTTAGGAATGTTAGGAACACTGGGTGAAGCAGAACAGCAGGAGATTTGGAATGAAGCAAAGGGAATTTATGAATATGTAGCAGGAGATAATTCTTTGCTGATTCTGTTATATGGAATTGCTACGATTTTTGTGATTGTCTGGTTTATTATGATGTGGTGTGCTTCTTTAAAGAGTGCCTATAAAGCAGAATGTCTGAAAAAGGAAGGAAAGCATATCAATTCTTTTTCAGATGACATAAAAGATTTATTCCATTTGAATCTGCATAAATCTATGCTGACATTGCCTTTGGCTGGGATTATTGTATTAAATATTTTGCCTTTGGTATTTATGATTTCAATGGCATTTACCAATTATAGTAAATTAGGAGAGCATCTGCTTCTATTTGATTGGGTAGGGCTTGAGAATTTCGGAATGGTTTTGAATTTTTCCGGATCGGTTGGGCAGACATTCTGGTCGGTATTGGGATGGACGCTGATTTGGGCAGTATTTGCAACCGGACTAAACTATATCTTTGGTATGATTCTTGCGATTATGATTAATCGCAAAGGGACTCGATTTAAGGGATTTTGGAGATTTTGTTTTGTGCTTTCTATAGCAGTGCCGATGTTTGTATCTCTGCTGATTATGAGAACTATGCTGCAGCCATCCGGTGCGGTAAATGTGCTGCTGATGAATTTGGGACTGATTGATAAGCCGCTTCCGTTCTTTACCAATGCAACTTGGGCAAGGGTAACGGTAATTGTGATTAATCTTTGGGTTGGTATTCCTTATACGATGATGCAGGTAACGGGTATTTTGCAGAATATTCCGGCAGAGTTGTATGAGGCAGCCAGAGTAGATGGTGCCAATGCATTTGTTACATTTTTTAAGATTACATTGCCTTATATGTTATTTGTTACAACACCATATTTAATCACAACATTTACTGGTAATGTGAATAACTTTAATGTAATTTATCTGCTTTCAGGCGGTGATCCGACACCAGTTGGCTCGACAGCAGGAAAGACGGATTTGCTTGTAACATGGCTGTATAAGCTGACAATTGATCAGCAGTATTATAATATTGGTGCAGTTATCGGTATTATGACTTTCGTGGTGCTTGCTATTGTATCACTGGTGACATATCGGCATACCGGCTCCTATAACAATGAGGAGGGATTCCAATAATGGGCAAAGAAAAAATTACAGGTTCTATGAAAGCAAGGAAGTTTATTTCTAATACGATTGTACATACCATACTTGCTGTTATGGCGATTATCTGGGTATTTCCGATTTTTTGGGTTGTACTGACCAGTTTTCGGGCTGAGAAGGGATCGTATGTTTCTTCTTTCTTCCCAAAGAGCTATACGTTAAATAATTATGTACAGTTATTTACCAATACTTCGGTATTGAATTTTCCTAAGATGTTTGCGAATACTTTGATTATTGCTATCTTTTCTTGTATTATTTCAACCTTTTTTGTATTGTCCGTGTCCTATTGTATGTCACGGCTTCGGTTTAAGATGAGAAAGCCTTTTATGAATGTTGCAATGATACTGGGACTGTTTCCGGCTTTTATGTCTATGGTTGCTGTGTATTATATTTTAAAGGCAATTGGATTATCGGAAGGAGCAATGATTCGGGTGGCTTTGGTACTGGTATATTCTGGTGGTTCTGGATTGGGATTTTATATCGCAAAGGGATTCTTTGATACGATTCCAAAGGCATTGGATGAGGCAGCTTATATTGATGGATGTACAAGATGGCAGGTATTTTATAAGATTACGATTCCTTTGAGCAAGCCGATTATTGTCTATACCGTTTTGACTTCGTTTATGGGTCCTTGGGTAGATTTTATTTTTGCAAAGGTTATCTGCCGTGCAGAGGCAGAGTACTATACGGTGGCAATTGGGCTTTGGAGAATGTTGGAAAAGGAATATATTGATAACTGGTATACTTGCTTTGCAGCAGGGGCAGTTTGTATCTCGATTCCGATTGCAATTTTGTTTATTGTAATGCAGAGATATTATACAGAAGGACTGTCTGGAGCGGTAAAAGGATAATGAAATTTGAAAATCTCGCTGGCAGTGTTTTGGAAGGGACACGCAGCGGGGTTTTTATATCTCAATTTGAAAAAGAGAGGAGGTAAGGGGGAGTGGTTTATGGAAAAAATAATTGGCGTAAGATAGAGCAGGGAGAGGAAAACGGATATCTGTTTACAAATGGGTTAGGAGGGTTTTCTTCTTTAAGTATGATTGGTTCAAATGCCAGAAATGATCATGCATTATTGATTGCAGCGTTACAGGCTCCTTCACGGCGTTATCATCTGATTACCAATATTCATGCCTGTGTGGAGATCGGAGAAGAACGCTGGAGCTTTGCTTCACAGCGTTACTTACAAGAAAATATAAGTGAGATAAGTGAAATAAATGAAATTGGCGGGATAAAAGAGTGTATTTATAATAAAAATGGATTTCGATATCTTCAGTGCTTTGCAATGGAGTTTCTTCCAGAGTGGCAGTATCATATAGAGGATGTAGATGTAATACAGACGGTGTGGATGAGGCAGGGAGAAAATACGCTTATTGTACAGTATGAGGTTCGAAGCGGAAGGAGCGGCTGTTTGAGTCTGACGCCTTGGATGCAGTTTGTGCCAAAGGGAGAGAGGCTGTCCAAACAACAAAAGTTTGAAATAGAGAAAAATCGAATTTGTTCGAATGGGATTTCTCTTTATTATCAGACAAATGGGGAAGTAGTGGCTCAGGAGACGGAGTTTTTAGAGGGGTGGTATTATGAAAAGGACAGATGGGATGGAAGAGATTTTATCGGATGTACGGCAAAGAATCATCGAGTTTTATGCCGTTTTTCTCCTGGTATGCAGGTGTTTTATCTGGTATATAGTCTGGAAAAACTAGATTTGATAGATTGTAACTGGGTGCTGGCGGAAAAGGAGAAAGAGATACAGCGGCAGAAGAAGTTAGTGGAACTTGCCGGTTTTAAGAATCCTGCCGCACAGGTTTTGGTTCGGAGTGCAAATCAATTTTTAACTTGGAGGGAATCCACAAAGAGTCAGTCAATAATAGCTGGTTATCCGTTTTTTGGAGATTGGGGAAGGGATACAATGGTTGCGATGATAGGATGTACGCTTTCTACAAAGCAGTATTCGAGTGCACGCAGTATCCTTCGGACTTTTTTGGCTTATTGCAGAAGAGGGCTGATGCCGAATATGTTTCCCGAGGATGGGACAGAGCCAATCTATAATACAGTAGATGCTTCCCTTTTATTTTTTGAAGTATTTTACCGCTATTATCTTGCTACTTCCGATCAAGAACTATTAAAAGAGGCATGGCCGGTTCTTTTTGATATTATCGAGTGGTATAAAAAAGGGACAGATTTTCAGATTGGTATGGATACAGACGGATTGATTACAGCAGGCGGAGGGTTCGATCAGCTGACTTGGATGGATGTAAGAATCGGAGAGATTCTGCCTACGCCAAGGCATGGAAAACCAGTGGAGGTAAATGCATATTGGTATAATGCACTTTGCATTATGGCAGAATTATCAGATCTGGTCGGGACAGGAGAACGGAACTATTTTGAAGAAATGGCAGAAAAAGTAAAAGTACATTTTCTGGAACTGTTCTGGGATCAGAAGAGAGGATATCTTCGGGATGTTGTGTCAAAAACAGCGGAATCAAAGGCGGATTGGCAGATTCGCTGCAATCAGATCTGGACTTTAACATTGAGCTACAGTATGCTAAACAGAGAACAGGCAAAAAGTGTAATACAAACGGTATATCGGCATCTTTATACCCCTTGGGGACTTCGAAGTCTCAGCCCGAAGGATCAGGAGTATCACTCTACTTATGGAGGAACACAGGCAGAGCGGGATTTGGCTTATCATCAGGGAACGGTCTGGGCATATCCGCTTGGGGCATATTACCTGGCACTGCTTCGGTGGGAGGAAGAAACAGAACAGACTATCTCTTGGGTAAAGCGGCAGCTTTTGGCAATAGATGCCTGCCTTTATGAGGGATGTTCCGGACAAATTGCCGAGATTTATGATGGAGAATGTCCTGATACCACCCGTGGATGTTTTGCCCAGGCATGGAGTGTCGGTGAGATTCTTAGGGTCTATGAAGAGATTGAACGGATAGAGCGGATGGAGCAGATAGAGTGAGCAGGAACAGACAGCTATAATATGAATATATAGAAAGGACTGGGAATCGTTAGGCGGGAAAGGAGAACAGCAGGGATGTTTGAGGTAGAGAGATCGGATTTTGAGAAACGGATAGATCTTAAAAAATGGTTTGTTTCCAAAGAGTTTTTAGACAAATATTGTTATACAGGAAAGGATTTGGGGGCTTTTTGGCAGAAAGAGAAGACGACATTTAAAGTTTGGGCACCTACTGCAGATTCAGTTGTTTTAAGACTTTATGCTTTTGGAAGCAGGGAGGAGGCATTAAAGCAAGGAAAACAGGAATTAGCAGAAAGTTTTTCAATGGAGCTGGATCAGTTTGGAACTTGGTCGATACAGGTAGATGGGAACCTGGACGGATTGTATTATACTTATCTGGTGACAACGGACGGAGAGACTTGTGAGACAGGCGATCCATATGCACATGCCTGCGGAATAAATGGAGAACGCAGTATGGTAGTAGATTTGGAACGGACAAATCCAAAAGGCTGGAAAGAAGACAGACGTCTGGAAGGGATTTTTTTGCATCCGGTTATTTATGAATTGCATATACAGGATTTTTCTTATGATTTTCACAGTGGGGTACAGGATAAGTGGAGGGGAAAGTATCTTGCTTTTACACAGAGAGAAACATCTCTGGATGGAGAAAAAGAATTTCCAAGCTGTGTGGAATATTTAAAATGGCTGGGAGTGACATATGTACATCTGCTTCCAACGTTTGACTTTGGATCAGTAGATGAGCGGAATTTAGAAAAAGAACAGTTTAACTGGGGTTATGATCCAGTAAATTATAATGTTCCAGAAGGATCGTATGCTACGGATGCCTACCATGGAGAGGTACGTATTTTAGAGTTTAAGCAGATGATACTTGCCCTTCATAAAGCCGGAATCGGCGTAATTTTAGATATGGTTTTTAATCATACTTATCATTTGGATGGGGTTTTTCAAAGAACGGTGCCGGACTATTATTATCGAATAGGAGAAAGCGGACAGTATTCTAATGGTTCAGCATGTGGGAATGATACGGCAAGTGAACGAGAAATGTTTCGAAAATTTATGATAGATTCGGTCTGCTATTGGGCAAAAGAATATCATATTGATGGATTTCGTTTTGATCTAATGGGGCTTCATGATGTAGAAACCATGAATCAGATTCGGGAAGAATTAGATCAGCTCCCAAACGGAGAAGAAATTCTTATGTATGGAGAGCCTTGGGCAGCGGATGAAACGGCTATGGAACCGGAAGCGATTCCTGCAGTTGCCAAGAATATACATAAATTAAATCCACGAATTGCTATTTTTTCTGACAGGATACGAGATGGGATAAAAGGCAATAATTTTATTCCAGAACATAGAGGCTATGCCAATGGAGGAAAAAGGGAAGTCTTAAAAGCAAAAGAGAAGATAGCAGCAAGTGTATGCGGATTGTGCGGAAAAGAAAAGGACAGTATAATAAAGCCGATTGCTCCTTCTCAGGTGATTAATTATGTTTCAGCACATGATGATCGGACACTTTGGGATAAGCTGGTGATTTCTGTAAAAGGAGAGGAAGTATACCGCCAAAAAGATCAGGAACTTTTACAGATGAATAAGATGGCTGCTGGAATTGTATTTACTTGTCTTGGAATTCCGTTCTTTCAGGCAGGAGAAGAGTTTGCAAGGACAAAGGACGGATGTGAAAACAGCTATAACAGCTCCCCTAAATTAAATCAGTTAGACTGGCATCGTGCAAAAGAATATCAAGAATTGGCGGAATATTACCGATTTTTAATTGCAATGAGAAAAGAACTTCCTGTTTTAAATCAACTGAATAGGGATACAGCAGAACGAGTTTGTTTTTTAGAAACAGAAGGGGCTGTAATCGGATTTATATTAAAAGAGGAAGAAGAAACAGAAAAGTGGAAGCAGATTTTAGTATATTATAATCCCTATGCAGACTCCTGCACTGTCTCGCTGCCAGATGGAGAATGGGTGCTGCTGACAGACGGAGCAGAGCGATGGAATTTGGGTGGATTAGAGACCACAGCAAAGCAGCAGAAGCTGCTGCCTCGTTCGGTCACAGTTTTGGCAAAAAGATAAGATCTCAAAAGGTTAAGATCTCAAAATAAGAAAAGAAAAGAGGTTAAAAATATGGGAGAATTAAGAACAAGTGGTATTCTGCTGCCAATCAGCAGTTTGCCTTCAAAATATGGAATCGGATGTTTTTCAAAGAGTGCTTATCAGTTTGTGGATCAATTAAAAGAAGCGGGGCAGAGCTACTGGCAAATTCTGCCTCTTGGTCCTACCAGTTACGGAGATTCCCCTTATCAGTCCTTCTCTACTTTTGCGGGAAATCCTTATTTTATTAGTTTAGAAGATTTAATAGAAGAAGGAGTTTTAACAGAAGAAGAGTGTGATGCAGTAGATTTTGGATCGGAAGAAGGTTTTGTAGATTATGGAAAGATCTATAAAGGACGGCTGGGGCTTTTAAGAAAGGCATATGAACGCAGTCATGTAACCGAGATACCGGAATTTTGCAGTTTTTGCAGAGAATATAGCTGGTGGCTGGATGACTATGCACTATTTATGGCGGTTAAAGATCGATTTGAAGGAAAGAGCTGGATTGAATGGGCAGAAGATATCCGGCTTCGCTGGGGATTTGCTTTGGATTATTATCGGCGGGAACTTTATTTTGAAATTGAATTTTATAAATATCTGCAGTTTAAATTTCAGGAACAGTGGCTTCAGCTAAAGAAATATGCCAATCAGCAGGGAGTGGAGATTATTGGTGATATTCCAATCTATGTTGCGTTTGACAGTGCGGATACTTGGGCAAGTCCGCAGCTATTTCAATTAGATGAAAGCAATACACCAGTAGCAGTAGCAGGATGTCCGCCGGATGCCTTTTCTGAGACCGGACAATTATGGGGAAATCCGCTGTATCGGTGGGATTTCCATCGGCAGCAGGGGTTTGATTGGTGGGTAAAACGAATGGAACACTGCTTTCGGATGTATGATGTTGTTCGAATCGATCATTTTCGGGGATTTGATGAGTATTATTCGATTCCTTATGGGGATCTTACAGCGGAGAACGGACATTGGGAGAAGGGACCTGGAATGGAGCTATTCCATACCATTCATAGACGGTTGGGACAAAAAAGAATTATTGCAGAAGATCTTGGCTTTATGACCGATTCGGTAAGGGCATTAGTGCGGGAGAGCGGCTACCCGAATATGCGGGTTTTAGAGTTTGCCTTTAACAGCCAAGATGCCGAAAATTCTGGGGACTATCTGCCTTATAATTATGATAAAAATTGTGTGGTCTATACCGGAACACATGACAATGAAACCCTTTTTTCCTGGTACCAGAACTTAGAAGAAGCCGATCGGAAGATGCTGCTTGACTATATTCGAAAGGAAGACGGAGAGCCAGAGGAGATCTGCAAAGAGGTAATCTACCTCGCTATGAGCAGTGTAGCAAATTACTGTATTATTCCGATACAGGATTACCTTGGATACGGCAATACAGCACGAATCAATATGCCTTCTACGCTGGGGACAAATTGGAAGTGGCGGCTAAAGGAGGGCGAGATCAGCGAGGCTCTTTTAGAGGAAATTGCCCGAATCACTTGTCTGTACGGACGCAGCAGAAAGAACAAATCATAATAGTCTTTTATTGAGACTTTGTATGAGAAGATAAGGCATATTGTTTTCGATATTGCTTGGGAGTGGTTTGGTAGTATTTTCGAAAGAGTCGTATAAAATAGGAATGATTTTCAAAACCGGTTATTTCGGATATTTCTATTACACTTAGGCTGGTGGTTAGCAGTAAATCACCAGCTTTTTTAAGGCGGTAGTGATTGAGATATTCAATCAGAGTCATTCCAGTAAAGGATTTAAAAAATTTTGAAAAATAGGAGGTACTGTAACCACAGAAATTTGCCGCTTCTTTTAATGTCAGCGGAGAGGCATAGTTTGCATGAATAAATAATAAAAAATCCTTCATTTTTTGTATTTGGGAGATATGGTATTGGTTTGGAATAGAGGGCTGGGTTTTTAGCTGCATGGGTTCTAAAAGCCAAAATAGGTAAAAAAGCTGTGACTTAATATAGAGCTCAGGTGCAGGATTATCAGAGTGGTAGATTTCAATTAGGGAGGTTAAGGACTGTTTTAGTTTGGGGTGGGAAGAGTGATCTTTAGGCAGAAGGCAGGGGAGAGAGAGGGTCTCTTTTCGATAGGAAGAGAGATAGGTTTGAAAGCAAAAGTCGGATGGGGTGTCTTGTCCTAGGAGACTGAGATCAAATACGATGTTATAGTATTCAGCGGAGTGGGATTGATCTTGATCAATCGCATGGAGGACACCGGGGAGGATAAGGACAATATCTCCTTTGGAAGCTGAGATGGGGGTTTTATTTAGGGTGATGATAACTTGACCGCTGATAATAAAAATCCATTCGATTTCGTCATGCCAATGCAAAGGATAGGAGTGGATAAAGTCTGGTATTTTGGCGTGGTAGATGGCATAGGGGAATTCGGATGTTCCATGCTGCTTTTGTTCATAGCGGGAAAAGGGCTGAATGTTTTTTTTCGTCATTTTATTCCTCCTGTTTTTTTAATAGGGGTTAGGGCTGGGTTTATTATATAAGAAAAGGGAGGGGGATGTCAATTCTTAATTCTTATTTCGGAGGAATTTGGGTGTTAGTTTAGTGAGGGAGTTTTGATCTGGATGCTCGGACGCTTGCCTGATAGGATGATTCTTTGCTGGGGCCGTTTGCACTAAGGCTTCCTCGCAGCGGACACATAAGG
>CAJUEI010000110.1 GCA_910585255.1 uncultured Lachnospiraceae bacterium | reverse complement strand
ACCGCTTTCGCCTTGGCGGCTTAGAAGCGGAGGACTTCCTTGATGAGGTTAAAATTAACGAATCAAAAACAACTCCTGTCCATACTCCACGATCTCTCCGTTTTCCACAAGAATTGCCGAAACCACGCCATCCTGTTCCGACTCTATCTCATTCATTAATTTCATAGCTTCAATAATTCCCAAGATCTGTCCCTTGGTCACCCGATCTCCAACTTGAACAAACGGAGCCTCTCCCTCTGATGGTGCACGATAAAACGTTCCTACCAAAGGAGAACAAACCGGAGTTCCCTTTTGTTCTGATTCCTTCTGCTCTTCCTTCTCATCCTCAATCTCTTTTTTAACCAAAACCGGCTCTGCTTCCTCCTCTGTATTAGAAAAAGAAATTCCGCTTTTCTCTACCACCTGTACACCAGAACCAGAAACCTTTTGAAGTTCTAACCGCAGATTTCCTTCCTCTAAAATAAATCCTGTTAAGGCAGAGTCCGAAACTGCCTGAATTAAAGCAACCACTTTCTCTAATTCCATCTCTATCATCCTTTCTATTTTTAAATGGCATCCGTCTCAGAATCACTGGAATCACTATACCGCTTTATTAAAATGCTGGCATTATGTCCTCCAAATCCAAGTGAATTGCTTAACGCATACTGAAACTCTCCATGCACTCCCCCGGAGGTTACATAGTCCAGATCACACTCTTCATCTTTTACCTGATAGCCGACTGTAGGATGAATATAACCCTCCTGCAGACTCTTTACACAAGTAATCAGCTCCACTGCTCCAGCGGCTCCTAGCAGATGTCCAATCATAGACTTTGTAGAACTAATCCGCACCTTAGAAGCACTCTCTCCAAAAACCTTTTTAATCGCCAGCGTTTCAAATAAATCATTGTGATGCGTACTGGTTCCATGTGCATTAATATAGTCCATCTGCTCCGGCAAAACTCCAGCTTCACCCATCGCATACTCCATCGCCTTAGCGGCTCCGCTTCCATCCTCCGCAGGAGAAGTAATATGAAACGCATCCGAAGTGGCTCCATATCCGACTATTTCTGCCAAAATCGGTACCTTCCGCTTCTTAGCATGTTCTAACTCTTCCAATACCACAATTCCGGCACCCTCTCCCATTACAAATCCATTCCTTTCCTTATCAAAAGGAATCGAAGCCCGAAGCGGATCTTCCGAAAAAGAAAGAGCCGTCAAAGCAGAAAATCCGGCAATTCCAAGAGGGGTCACTGCACTTTCGGTTCCCCCGGCAATCATCACCTCAGCATCTTTGCACTGAATCGACCGATACGCCTCTCCAATCGAATGAGTCCCAGTAGCACAGGCTGTCACCACATTAATGCTTTTCCCCTTTAATCCAAACTGAATTGCAACATTTCCCGCTGCCATATTGGTAATCATCAAAGGCACTAAAAGCGGATTAACCCTTCCCGGTCCCTTTTCCAAAAGCCGCTGATGCTCCCGCTCCATCGCCTCCAAACTGCCGATACCAGAACCTACCGCCGTTCCAACCCGATAAGGATCTTCCTCTTCTATACAAAGTTTTGCCTGCTCAATTGCCTCTTTGGCAGCAGCAACCGCATACTGACTAAACCGCTCCATTCTCCGTGCAGCCCGACTGTCCATATAGGCTTTCGCCTCAAATCCCTTGACCTCCCCTGCTAATTTCGCCTTATACCCCTCAACAGAAAATCTGGTAATCCGGTCAATTCCCACTTTGTTTGCCAAAATTCCATTCCAAAATTCAGGAACACTATTTCCAATCGGTGTAACTGCTCCCATTCCTGTTATCACAACCCGCCTGTTCATTCTATCCTTTTCCTTTCTTACCTCTATCTGAATCATTTCCTGCCGGCTACATTGCCATTCCACCATCTACAGAAATAACCTGTCCGGTAATATACCTAGCCGCATCCGAAGCCAAAAACGCAACCGTCTGTGCAATATCTTCTACCCTTCCAAACTGTTTCATCGGAATCCGGTTTAAAATATCCTCCTGAACCTCCTTAGAAAGAACCGCTGTCATCTCTGTATCAATAAATCCGGGTGCCACCGCATTAACTGTAATTCCTCGAGAAGCAAACTCCCGTGCCGCCGATTTGGTAAGCCCGATTACCCCTGCTTTAGAAGCACAATAATTCGCCTGTCCTGCATTTCCCAACACCCCGGATACCGAAGAAATATTAATAATCCGTCCGCTCCTCTGCCGAACCATCTGTCTGGCAATATGACGAATACAGTGAAACGTTCCTTTTAAATTAATATCCATCACCGCGTCAAATTCTTCCTCACTCATCCGCATCAACAGATTATCCCGTGTAATCCCTGCATTATTTACCAAAATATCAATCTTTCCAAATCTCTGTGTCCCACTTTCTATCATCTGTTTAACCGCTTCCGAATCCGACACATCACAAGGACATATCAAAACCTCTCTTCCAAATGTCCGAATCCTTTCCGCCGTCTCTTCTGCCGCTTCCTTTGACCCCCGATAATTCAATATAACATCTGCTCCGCACTCAGCCAAAGTCAATGCTATCTGTCTGCCAATTCCCCGTCCGGCACCCGTTACCAAAGCCGCCTTTCCCTCTAAAACCTGATCCATTCAACCTTCACACCCTTTTTTTATTTTAATCTATTCTAAATCCTCTATCGATCCAATATTCGAAACCATCACTTCCCGACTTATCTTTTTAACAAATCCGCTCAGCGTCTTTCCCGGTCCAATCTCTACAAATCTCTCTACTCCATCTGCTATCATCCGTTCCACACTCTGCTGCCAGCGAACACTTGAACTAACCTGACGCCGAAGCAACTCTTTTATCTCTTTCGTTCCGGTTACATACTCCGCCGTAACATTCGAAATATAAGGAACCGAATGTTCCAAAAATTCCACTTTCTCCAAAACCTCAGCCAATCGCTCCCCTGCCCCGACTAACATCTCCGAATGAAAAGGACCGCTTACCTTTAAAGGAATACACCGCTTCGCCCCGGCTGCCTTCAATTCTTCTGCCGCCAAATTCACCTTATCCGTCTTACCGGAAATCACTAGCTGTCCCGGACAATTATAATTGGCAATCTGCACTCCCTCTAAAGAATCCAATACTTCCTCTATCTTCTCCTTTTCCATTCCAAGCACAGCCATCATCGTTCCCTCTCCGACAGGCACAGCTTCCTGCATAAAGATTCCCCTCTTCCTAACCACCCGAACGGCATCCTCAAACCGCATTGCCCCACAGGCTACAAGAGCACTATACTCCCCCAAACTCAATCCTGCACAGACATCTGCTAAAACCCCCTTTTTCTGCCAACCCCGAAGCATCGCAACCGAAGCAGTAAGAATTGCCACCTGTGTAAACTCCGTAATATGAATCTGTTCATTCTCCTCAAAACAGATCTTCTTCAAATCCAGTCCGGCAAGTTCCGAAGCCTCTTCAAAAACCGCCCTGCTCTCAGAAAAAGTTTCATAAAAATCTTTTCCCATTCCAATAAACTGTGCCCCCTGCCCAGGAAACAGAAATGCCGTCTTACCCATAACTTTAATCCCTTTCCAAACTATTTTTTCTTCTAAAATCCGTATTCCCCTTCTCTAATTCTATTACTCTTCTATCCCTTTCTCTTTCAAATAATCCATAATATCCTGTACCGTATGAATCCCGTCTAAATCCTCAGCAGGAATCTCAACTGCATACTCATCTTCCAATGCCATCACCAATTCATACAGATCTAAAGAATCCGCTCCCAAATCATCCTTAAAATCCGTTTGAGCCGTAATATTTCCCGCTTCTACATCCAACTGTCCAGCAATAATTTCCTTCATTTTTTCTAACATCATTCTCTCTCCTTATTTTATGCTTTGATTTTCAATTATTTTGATATTCAAAGTATAAGGGTTGAAACCCCATTTGTCAATACTATTTTTAACATAATTCATACCATCTAATCAACCAAAACCACTCCCATAAGAACGCCAGAGTGCATTAGCGTGCCGCTGTTCCGCTCTCCGAAAAGCAGAAGCTCTAAAACTTCTGAATTTACATGTACCCCACCGGACGGACCGGGGTGCAATTCGCCCGTACAGCGGGCTAAACACACCCCTTTTTCGGTCACAAGTGCCCGAAAATCCTAGGGATCGACAGAAGTTCAAGAGCTTCTAGCTTTCCTCCGAAGTCACAGCGACCCGCTAATGCACTCTGGCTGTACCATCTCACAATCTACATTTCTTTTTCCCTTCCGCCACAGATACATGAATCAGCCATATCATATCAGGCAGGAAAAAACAGCCGGAGTGGGAAACCCATTTCTTTCTGCTGTGACTTCGGAGAAAAGTTAGAACGTCTTCTGCTTCTGTCGATCCACTAGGATTTTTTGCCATTCTCGAATGGCAAAAAAAGGGGTGTGTTTAGCCCGCTGTACGGGCGAATTGCACCCCGTTCCGTCCGGTTGGATACACTTTCATTCAGAAGCATTAGACGTTCTACCTTTTCGGAGAGCGGAACAGCAGGAAGGAATGGGTTTCCCACTCCGGCGTCCCCCCTCCCCCTAACATATCCAAATTCAAACCATCCCTCCCAAACGTTATCCCACTCTAAACCTCATTTCCCTCAAACCGAGGAATCCCAGCAAGTCCTTTCTTCAATTCCTCATCACTAGGAATATAATCTGTCATCTCTCCATTATTATATCGCTCGTAAGCCATCATATCAAAATACCCGGTTCCAGTAAGTCCAAAGAGAATCGTCTTTTCTTCCCCAGTCTCCTTACACTTCAAAGCCTCATCTATCGCTACTTTAATTGCATGAGAACTCTCCGGTGCAGGCAAAATTCCCTCTACTCTGGCAAATTCCTCAGCAGCACGAAATACCGCTGTCTGCTCCACACTAACTGCCTCCATATACCCATCATCATACAACTGTGACAATACCGAACTCATTCCATGATAGCGAAGCCCTCCCGCATGATTTGGTGCAGGTATAAATCCGCTTCCAAGTGTATACATCTTCGCCAGAGGACAAACCTTCCCCGTATCACAGAAATCATATACATACTTTCCACGTGTCAAACTTGGACAAGAAGCCGGTTCTACTGCAACAAAGCGATAATCTGCTTCTCCCCTTAGCTTCTCTCCCATAAAAGGTGAAATCAATCCACCCAGATTAGATCCGCCGCCGGCACATCCAATAATCATATCCGGCTTAATTCCATACTTGTCCATTGCCGCCTTTGCCTCAAGTCCAATCACCGACTGGTGAAGCAGTACCTGTGTCAATACCGATCCCAATACATAACGGTATCCTTCCTGGCTGGTAGCTGCCTCTACTGCCTCTGAAATCGCACAGCCAAGACTTCCGGTTGTCCCTGGAAATTCTTCCAAAATCTTTCGTCCTACCTCTGTTGTATTAGAAGGAGACGGTGTTACATTCGCTCCGTACGTTCTCATTACCTCTCGGCGGAACGGTTTCTGTTCATAAGAACACTTTACCATATAAACCTGACAATCCAGTCCTAAATACGCACATGCCATAGAAAGAGCCGTTCCCCACTGCCCTGCACCCGTTTCCGTTGTTACCCCTTTTAATCCCTGCTTTTTTGCATAATATGCCTGTGCAATCGCAGAATTTAATTTATGACTGCCACTGGTATTATTTCCCTCAAATTTATAATAAATCTTTGCCGGTGTCTGCAGTTTCTCCTCCAAACAGTAAGCACGTACCAGCGGTGACGGACGATACATCTTATAAAATTTTCGAATCTCTTCTGGAATTTCAAAATAAGGGGTCGTATCATCCAATTCCTGCTTACACAACTCATCACAAAAAATTCCCCGCATTTCCTCATATGTCAAAGGCTGCAGTGTAGCAGGATTTAACAGCGGTGCTGGTTTGTTCTTCATATCTGCCCGCACATTATACCAGCTCATTGGCATCTCATGCTCTTCTAAATAAATTTTGTAAGGAATCTTCTTTTCTTCGCTCATATTTAACCTCATTTCTGCGTATCTTACGCCCTTCTATTTTTATTCGATAGTGTCGATAAAATCGTTCCTTTGGACATCCATGTGCATAAAAAAACTCCTATCCCAATCTGCTGGGACAAGAGTATTCTCTCCTGCGGTGCCACCCGGTTTGATGTTTTGATACATCCGCTCATCGCATACTATCATATGCTTCATTTGTTAACGAAGTCTCCTCTCCGTCTTGTCTACTTTCTCTTTCAACTCGCCCTCAGAAGTCCATTCCTATTCGTCTTTTATACCGTATTCCACCAACTACGGCTCTCTGTAATAAAAGGTAACGAAAGTACTTACCCTTCCTCATCGGTTTATGGTATCTTTTATAGCATATTAAAAAAGAAATGTCAACGCTTTTTTCAATTTTTATATTGTATCAATGGATCTTTAAATTTGATATTGGGAGGACATTGATCCCAATGACTTTCTATCCTCCCTGCAGCTAACTATCTCATTTATATTCCACTCTATATTAAATCATACTTTGTCAAATCCATCCGCAAAGCTCCATCCGCAGAAAAGGAAATTCCGTCTGCGGTCTGATCGGTATGTATAATTGCTGTCATTACCTGCTCCCCGTCATTAACAAAGATTTCTGCACTAAACCGATCCAAAATCACCCTTAACTTTAATACGCCCTCTTCACTATGGACAAGGCTTCTGCGCTGGTGAATAATTGCCCTTCTAGAACCGGAAAACTTTCTGTCAATCTTTAAAATAGAATTTCTAGGCTGAAAGACAAGGGAAGTATAAAACTTGTTATCTTCTGCAAAGTTTAAGATAAATTCATGATAGATGTCTTCTTCTTTTTCTGGTCTAATTGTCAGTTCCATATCTACTCTTCGTCCTCTGACACCCTCTAATTCTATTTTTTCAGAAATTAACCTATCACGATAATCCACCCGATTGCACCGCATCTGCTCCAATTCCCGTATCGGACTTTGATAAAGTCTTCCATTTTTAATATGCAGCTCTCTTGGAAGACTCATCTGTCCAAACCATGACACACTCTGAGAGCGAAAATTACAGGTATCCCAATTCTGCATCCATCCAATCATCACCCGGCGTCCGTCCGGTGTCAATACGGTCTGAGGGGCATAAAAGTCGATTCCATAGTCAATCGCCTGATTTGACTGTTCTGTAAATGTATTAGTCTCTTCCTCAAAATCACCTATCAGACAAACCGTTCCGTTTCCGTTGTGATACTCAAATCCCACCGGAAGCATATCCTGCGGGCTGATTAACAGAACTGCTTTTCCGTCTAAGATAAAAAAGTCCGGGCACTCCCACATCACTCCAAAACGATTGTGATTCGATACTAATACTTTTTCATAGTTCCATGAAAATCCGTCCGGGCTGGAGAACAATAAAATCTGTCCGCCTCCCTCTTCTGTCTTATTTCCAATTACACAGGCAAACGTTCCGTCTTTTTTCTGCCACATCTTCGGATCTCGGAAATCCTGCCTGCTAAAACCGTCCGGCAAATCTTTTGCATCAATCACCGGATTGTTTTCATATTTTTCATAATCTACTCCATCTCCTACCGCAATACACTGGTTTTGCCAGTCTACCATTGCTCCGTTTTTCTGCCGCTCCCGTACCACACCAGTATACATTAACAATTGTCTTCCGTCAGGCAGCGTTACTGCACTTCCTGAAAAGCATCCGTCCCTGTCGTAAAATTCATCCGGTGCAAGTGCTGCCGGGAGATATTCCCAATGTAAAAGATCTTCACTTACCGCATGTCCCCAGTGCATAGAGTTCCAGTGGGAATCATATGGATAATATTGATAAAACATATGATATTTTCCATTATAATAAGAAAATCCATTTGGATCATTCATCCATCCGGTACGGACAGATAAGTGAAAAGATGGTCTGTGATCAATAGGTATCATTTTTTCTGAAGCCTCTTCATATTTACGGGCTTCACGCAAAGTCTGACTGCTCATCGCTGATTACCTGTTCCCTTTCTTGATTCTAATATTTTTTATTACTTATCTTCATTATTATACTACTCTATTATTTTTTAAAGAGCCAGCAAAATTTTTTTTACTTTAGCTGGCTCTTTTCTCTTAATCAAACTATCTTAATTTTTATTGATAATAAGCATCCAAATATTTTTGGAAAATTGCCAGCATATCCTGCAGCCCATATGCATCCAAACTCTTTATATATTCGTCCCAATCTGCATCCGTAAATCCATTCATAATCCAGTCTGCCTTTTTCGCATTAATCGTCTTTGTAATATCTGCCTGCAGATTAGACAACTCTTCTGTATCTTCCTGACTCATAAATACATTTGGAAAAACATATTTTGTATTCATATCCGGCGTATAATATTCCTTAATCCAATCCAATCTGTACTGTGCATCATCTGGACAAGTAACATAGACACCATAATATTCATCCAAAATTGCTAAAGGTCCCCCTACACTCTCTGCTTCACGTACTTCTACAGGAGAAGCATCTCCAAGCGGTGCATGCTTTAACATTTCCTCCCCGTTTGCATTCGTTCCAAGCTCAAAGATATCAAACTCGTCATCCTCCCCATAAGTACCCCAATTATTCTGCGGAGACTGGAACGGATCGTACATCTGATCCAACCATGCACAGACAAGGGCAGGATTTTTTGCCACAGCCGTTACCACACACCGTCCCCGGTCAAATCCGCTGGTAAAAGAACCATTTTGAGGAGTAATATTTCTGACATCTGCCGTCAATGCCGGAAGCGGAACCCAATCTGTTAAATTATCGATATTGGCAACATCCCAGCTAAAACATACCCCATAGCGACCAGACTTTCCTTTTGCCACATAAGTAGACCACTCCTGTGTAAATGCCTCTAAGTCAATTAAATTTTGTTCATACAGAGAATGTAACCATGCAATACCATCCTTAAATCCCTGCTGTGTAGCAGAACAGATTACTTTCTTGTCATCTGTTACAGCAATATGTCTGCCTCTGTCGGCATCACCGTAGCCCTCTCCAAATCCATTAATTAAAATAGCAGGGTCTTGATCCCCGTCATTAATAATAAATGACATAGGAATAATACTTCCATCTATCTGAAACTCTGCCTGCAGCTCTGAGGCATGATCCCGAAAGGCAATCAATACCTGCTCAAATTCCTCCACCGTCTCAGGCACATCCAATCCTAAAAAATCCAACCACTTTTTATTGATAAAACTCATATCTCCGATTGTCTGAATCGCTGTCTTTTCCGATCCAAGCTGCTCAATCCAAGGAAGTGCCCAGATATGCCCATTTGTATCCGTACACATCTTCTTATATTCTGGATATTTTTCAAATACCGCATTTAGATTCGGCATATAAGCTTCAATATACTCTTCTAACGGAATAATCACTCCCTGCTCGGCATACCGCAGCAGATCATTATCTCCAAATCCTGCCGAAAAGATAAAATCCGTCAAAGTATTCAGATTTGCCATAGAAAGCGTAATCTTATCTCCCCACTGATCACTCTGAATCGCTGTCCACTGAATCTCTACATTTGTCTTTTCCTGCAGCCGTTTAAAGATAGTCCGATTATTCGGATTCGATTCTGTATTTGCCGGAAAGCTGGTCATTCCAGTTAAAGTTGCTTTTTCTGCAAGCGGAAATTGCAATTCCTCCAAATTTACCTCCTGCAACCCCCCCGTATTTAATTCAACAGGAGACTTCTGTCCTCCACATGCCGTCATTGAAACCACCATACCTGCCGATAAAACAGCCGCAATCACATAATGATAAAACTTCTTTTTCATAATAAACTCTCCTTCCTTATTATTAATTTTTAACCTTTTACGGAGCCTGCCATAATTCCATTATCAAAATACTTTTGGAAAAACGGATACATCACTAACAGCGGCAAGCTAGAAATAATAATCGTTGCATATTTTAACAGTTCCGCTAACTGTGCCCGCTCTGCCGTACTCTGCATATCAGAAATCATTCCTGATTCCGGCTGATTTTGTATTAAAATAGAACGAAGTACCAACTGCAAAGGCTGTTTTGCTGCATCATTTAAGTAAATCATTGCATCAAAATAGCTGTTCCACATTCCTACAAACTGCCATAATGCTAAAGTTGCAATAATCGGTGTACAAACCGGCAGCAAAATACGGAAAAAGAAAATCAGTTCATTTGCACCGTCTACATCAGCCGCTTCCCGTAACTCTCCCGGAATTCCCTGATAATAGGTTCTTGCAATAATCATATTCCATACACTAAATGCCCCTGGAAGAATCAATGCCCACATACTGTTTAACATATTCAAGTCACTAATTAATAAGTAGGTTGGTATCAATCCGCCTCCAAAAAACATAGTAATGACAAAGATCACATTAAAAAATTTTTTCCCTTTAAAATCTGCCCGGGACATCGGATAAGCCGCCAGCATAGTAATCATAACCGAAACTACCGTAAATACAACAGAATAAACTACAGCATTTTTAAATCCAATCCATATCTGTTTATTAGAAAGCACCCGCTCATATGCGGTCAGTGTCCACTTGCTAAAATCAAATGTAATTCCTTTATTCTGCAAAGTAATCGGATCAATAAATGATGCAACCACAATATAAACCATAGGAACTATAATCGCTATTACAAACAGCCCCAGCAATATGTATCCAATCAGCAGCAATAATTTATCCTGCAAAGAATATCTTAAAAATTTACTCTTTTTTTTCATAGAAATCCTCCTTTACAGTCCCTGTCCGTCATTCATTTTTGCTACAATTTTATTTACTGCAACCAGCAAAATTACGTTAATTACTGTATTAAACAATCCCACCGCAGTAGAAAAGCTGTAGTCTCCGTCTAAAAGACCCTTTTTATATACATAAGTTGCAATAATTTCTGAAGATGCAAGGTTTAAATCGGTCTGAAGGGCATATGCTTTCTCAAACCCGATACTCATAATATTCCCCGCCTGCATAATAAACTGAATAATAACCGTACTCTTAATCGCAGGCCACTCCACTGCTTTAATCTGCTGGAAAATATTTGCTCCGTCAATTACGGCAGCTTCCTTTAATTCAGAACTTGCATTTGACAGTGCAGCCGTATAAATAATCGAACCCCAGCCTGCTCCCTGCCAGATCCCACTGGCAATATAAATGGTTCGAAATGCCTGCGGCATAGTCATAAAATTAATCTGTGTACCAAGCAGCAGATTAACCGGACCTGTAACCGATAAAAAGATTCGAACAATACCACAAAGTACAATAACGGAAATGAAGTTTGGCATATAGAGCACTAACTGAATTTTCTTTTTTACCCCCTTGCTTTCAATTCTGTTCAACAAAAACGCCAAAAGAATCGGAATAGGAAATCCCCATAGCATACCAAAAACACTTAGTTTCAACGTATTAACCAGATAACGCAGAAAATCAGGTGAAGATAAAAACCGCTGAAAATGTTTGAGTCCTACCCACTCGCTTCCCAATATACCACGGAATGGATTATACTTTTCAAAAGCAATTAAGATTCCGCCCATGGGAATGTACCTAAAAATAATTGTCAGCAACAATGCTGGAAACAGAAAGAATACATATAACTGCCAGTGCTGAATAACATAGATAAATGTGCTGTGCAGTCCTGTATTTTTCCCCTTTGTAGTGATATTCGATGTTTTGCTCATCCTTTTACTCCTTCCCTTTTTAATATTGTTTCAAAGTGATTTTTACATTTGTAAAAATTCTTAATTCAACTTTGTAACTATAAATTACCATATTTTTTACATTTGGTCAATAGTTTTTTTACAAATTCACCTAAAAATTTTTTATTTTTTTACATTTCATTTCCTATTTGCCCACTTTAACTTCAAATTTTTATTTACATTTAAAAACTAAAACTCGGATGTTTTGGGTAAAGAGGACGCTAGGGCGGGGAAGGCTTTTCTTTCTGCTGTTCCGCTCTCCAGAAAGTAAGAAAGTCTAATGCTTCTGAATTTACGTATATCCAACCGGACGGATCGGGGTGCAATTCGCCCGTACAGCGGGCTAAACAC
>CAJUEI010000109.1 GCA_910585255.1 uncultured Lachnospiraceae bacterium | reverse complement strand
AAAAAAGGGGTGCGTTTAGCCCGCTGCACGGGCGAATTGCACCCCGGTCCGTCCGGTCGG
Source organism: uncultured Lachnospiraceae bacterium (assembly GCA_910585255.1). GTDB lineage: Bacteria > Bacillota > Clostridia > Lachnospirales > Lachnospiraceae > MGBC114844. The sequence continues at coordinate 12,032 of CAJUEI010000109.1, read as the reverse complement.
ATACGCTAAAATTCAGAAGTCTTAGAGCTTCTTACCTTCCAGAGAGCGGAACAGTATGTCCCTAATGCACTCTGGCGTCCCCTCTATTCCCACCTTTCCACCCAACCAAATCTTTTATCACCTCTCCAGCAAGAATCAACCCCGCCACAGATGGTACAAACGACAAACTCCCCGGCACCGCCTTCCCGTCCGAACCAGCAAAAAACTGCGGCTCCAGCACCTCCTCCTTAGAATAAACCACCTTCAGCTTCAAAATCCCCCTTTTTTTACACTCCCTCCGCATCACTTTTGCCAGCGGACAAACACTGGTCTGATAGAGATCCCCCACCTCCAGCATAGTCGGATCACATTTATTCCCGGTTCCCATACTAGAAATAATCGGAACTCCCGCCTGTTGTGCCCGTACTGCCAATTCTAGCTTTGCCGTCACAGTATCCACTGCATCTATAATATAATCATACCGACCAAGATCATAATATCCCGCATTTTCCGGCAGATAAAACACTTGATATCCTTCTACATCCGCCTCTGGATTAATATCCAAAATCCGCTCCTTCATCACTTCCACTTTCGGTCTTCCTACAGTACGTTCCGTTGCAATCAACTGCCGATTTCGATTGGAAACACTTACACAATCCGAATCAAATAAAGCCAAAGCCCCCACTCCTCCCCGTACCAGTGCCTCCACCGCAAACCCTCCCACACCACCTATCCCAAACACAGCTACCCTTGCCTTATGCAGCCGCTCCATTCCCCTTTCTCCTATCAGCATTTCCGTTCGAATAAACAGTTCCCGATTCATTCTCGTTCCTCCCATCCCTTTGCACATCTGACTGCCTTATGCCATCCATACAATCTACGCTCCATCTCTTTTCCACTCAATTTTGGTTCAAATTTCTGCGAAACTACCCAATTCTCCCGAATCTCCTGCTTATCTTTCCAATATCCAACCGAGAGTCCCGCTAAATAAGCCGCCCCCAATGCCGTTGTCTCTATAATCTGCGGACGCTGTACCTGCACCTGCAAAACATCTGCCTGAAACTGCAAAAGAAACCGATTTGCACTGGCACCCCCGTCTACCCGCAAAGTTTTTAATTCCATCCCCGCATCCGACTCCATTGCCTTTAATACATCATAGGTCTGATATGCCAAGGATTCCAAAGCAGCCCGGACAAAATGTGCTTTTTTTACTCCCCGTGTCAGTCCCACTATCGTTCCACGTGCATAAGCATCCCAATAAGGTGCTCCAAGTCCGGTAAAGGCAGGCACCAGATACATACCATTTGTATCTTCCACTTCCTCTGCCAATCGTTCTGTTTCTGCCGCATAGCGAATCAATTCCAATTCATCCCTCAGCCACTGCACTACTGCACCGGCTACAAATACACTTCCTTCCAATGCATACTCTATTTTTCCATCAATCCCGACAGCAATCGTTGTCAGCAGTCCATTTTGTGAAGAGACAGCCTGTGTCCCGGTATTCATTAAAAGAAAACAGCCCGTTCCATACGTATTTTTTGCCTCTCCTGATTCAAAACAGCACTGTCCAAATAGTGCTGCCTGCTGATCTCCCGCTACCCCGGTAATCGGAATCTCTGCCCCAAACACCGTACTGTCTGTTACTCCAAATAAGCCGGAAGACTCTTTTACTTCTGGAAGCATACTGTTTGGAATCTTCCAATAGTCCAGTAACTCCTGATCCCAGCACAGCGTATGAATATTATAAAGCATGGTACGGGATGCATTAGTATAATCGGTTGCAAATACCTTTCCCTTTGTCAGTTTCCAGATCAGCCAAGTATCCACTGTACCAAACAAAAGATATCCCTGTTCTGCTTTTTGTCTGGCTCCCGGCACATGATCTAAAATCCAGGCAATCTTTGTTGCAGAAAAATAGGCATCCGCAATCAGCCCGGTTTTTTCTCTTATAACTCGATCCAATCCTTCTGCTTTTAGTGCATCAATCATAGCCGCTGTTCGCCTGCACTGCCAGACAATCGCAGGATAAACAGGCTCTCCGCTCCTTTTATCCCATACAATCGTTGTTTCCCTTTGATTAGTAATACCGATTGCGGCAATTTCCTTTGCAGTAATTCCAGCTCGTCCCAATGCCTCTGCAGCTACTCCAAGCTGAGAAGACCAGATTTCCTTTGGATCATGTTCTACCCAGCCCTGCTTCGGATACATCTGGGTATATTCTTTTTGTGCCATACTAAGCATCGTTCCTGCCGAATCAAATAAGATACAGCGGGAACTGGTAGTTCCCTGATCTAACGCCATAATATATTGCTTCAATTTTTTCACCCCTTGTCAGAATAAATAGTAAAAATCTAAATACTGAAAGATAAAAAACAGAAAACTATTGTATTTTATCTATTTTTCACAATTGTAACATAAGTTTTTAAAAAACAGAAGTAAAAATAACGTTTTGATTATATAAACTTATTTCTGCATTATCTCCCAATCTACAGCTTCTCTTTCTTTCTAAAAGATAAAACAACAAAAGAAAATCATTCCCCACAGTCTTATTATCTGACATTCTAAAAACTAACAAATGGACAGATAATAAGAAAAAAATACCCTCACATTTCCAAATAATTTATGTTAAATTTCCATTTAGAAAACTTAGAAATAAATAAAGCAATACCATAAAATCTAACCAAAAGGAGCATTATTCTTATGATTACTGTAAATCAAACCGAACATCTATTTCATCTCCATAACGGACGAATCAGTTATTTACTCTATATTATGGAAAGCGGACAATTAGGTCACCTATATTTTGGCAAGGCTCTAAATCCAAACGGCAGCTATCGGCATATGATAGAAAAATCCCATCGCCCTATGACCACCTATTTCACAGAAGGGGACTTATATACTTCCTATGAACATTTATGTCAGGAATATCCCTGTTATGGCACATCTGACTATCGCTATCCCGCTCTGGAAATTCAAGGCATAGACGGAAGCCGCATCTGTAAATTAGAATATCAAAACTATTGTATTATAAAAGGGAAAAAACCCCTTCCCGGACTTCCTGCTACCTATACAGAAGAAAAAAATGAAGCAGATACGCTTGAAATTATAATGAAAGATCCCTATAGAAACTTAGAAGTCACCTTTTCCTATACTATCTTCTACGATTTTGATGTAATTACAAGAAGTGTTCGATTCTTTAACTATGGAAATGAACCAATTTTTCTAAATCGGGCAATGAGCATGAGTATTGATATGCCGGATTCTCATTATCAAAGTCTGCAGTTATCTGGTTCTTGGTCTAGAGAGCGTTATATCAAAATCAGAGATTTAGAACCTGGCATTACTTCTATATCCAGTACCAGAGGACATTCCTCTCATCAGCATAATCCATTCCTTGCTTTAAAGAGAAGCAGTACGACCGAACAGCATGGAGAAGTCTACGGATTCAGCCTTATCTACAGCGGAAATTTTTTAGCTCAAATAGAAGTTGATAATTATCAAATACTTCGTATTATGCTTGGTATTAATCCATTTGGATTTCAATGGAAATTAAAGCCAAAAACAGACTTCTTTACTCCTGAAGCAGTTATGGTATATTCTGAAAATGGTCTTAACGGCATGAGTACGCAATTTCACCGGCTCTATCGAAAACGTCTTGCAAGAGGATACTGGCGGGACAGAGAAAGACCTGTTTTACTAAATAGCTGGGAAGCTGTCCAATTTGATTATACAGAAGACACCTTGCTCCAATTTGCCAAAAAAGCGAAAGACTGCGGAATAGAACTATTTGTATTAGATGACGGCTGGTTTAGTACTAGAAATGACGATAAAAAAGGGCTAGGAGACTGGATCGCTAATCCAGCAAAACTCCCAAATGGAATAGAGGGATTGGCAGAAAAATTAGAAGAACTTGGCATAAAATTCGGTCTTTGGTTTGAACCAGAAATGGTTAATAAAGACAGCGATTTCTTTCGCTCACACCCAGATTTTCTTATTCAGACCCCAGGACGCAGCCTATCTCACGGCAGAAACCAGTATGTTTTAGATTTTTCTAGACCAGAAGTTGTAGACGCCATTTACAAACAAATGGATTCGCTTCTTTCAAAAGCAAAAATCAGTTATATCAAATGGGATATGAATCGCTCTATCAGCGAATGTTATTCTGCTGCTTATCCACCTGATCAGCAAGGAGAAATTTTTCATCGCTATATTCTTGGGGTATATAAACTGCACGAACGTTTAATACAGGCATTTCCAAAATTGCTAATTGAGTCCTGTGCCAGCGGAGGCGGACGATTTGATGCTGGAATGATTTATTATTCTCCCCAAGGATGGGTCTCTGATAACTCCGATGCCATTGAACGGCTAAAAATTCAATACGGAACCAGTCTAGTCTATCCTTTTAGCTGTATGGGAGCCCATGTCTCAGCCTGCCCTAATGAACAGGTTGGCCGCAGAACACCAATCGAAACAAGAGGAGCTGTTGCTTACACAGGAGCTTTTGGATATGAATTAGATCTCAATCAACTAAATGAACAAGAAATTGAGACAGTAAAACAGCAGATTGTTTTTTATAAAAATAATAGAAATCTAATTGCAACTGGTGATTTCTATCGGCTGCTCAGTCCTTTTGAAGAGAATTTTGCAGCCTGGGAAATCGTACAGCCAAACGGCAAATATGCCCTTGTAACAGTAACTCGAATATTAAGTGAAAGTAATGGTCCCTATAGACGGCTGCCACTCTGCGGACTATTAAAAGAGCAAGAATATTCTATTCAAAGCAAGTATCTCTCCTATTGTGCTTATGGAGATGAATTGATGCAGTATGGACTTATTCTAGAAGATAAATCTTCTGGACAAATAATAGACGGCAGCGGCGGCTGTCAGGACTTTTTTTCTATTATATATATAATTAGAGCAAAGTAAAACCGTAAATTTCCAGCTTATTTTATACATTCCATCTCTTACGGTTATCTTCTGTTTTAGACTGCTCTTGTATCCTATATTTACTAGGAGAAAGCCCCGTAGCCTGACGAAATACTTTATAAAATGCTTCCGGCTCCTGATAACCGCAGGAAACAGCAATACTTGCAATCGAAAGCTGTGTCATAGAAAGCAAATGAGCCGCTTTCGTAAGGCGAAAATTCTGCAAATATTTAATAGGCGATAAACCAGTATATTTTTTAAACAGAGTACTTAGATAACTTCGGTTCAGCCCTACATATCGGGCAAGCTCATCAATACGAAGCGGCTCACTATAGTGATTTTGAATATAACGAATGGCATACATTACATAAACATTATCTTTTGTACTATAGGGAATTGCTGTTTTATTAGTTTTAACAAGACAAGAAAAAAGCAAATATAACATAGCAACCTGATAATACTGATCCTCTGCACTAGCACGGTTATGCTGCAGCATCTCCATCACATATTTTTCTGGATGCTGATCCTCACTGCAGGTAAAAATCGGAAAGTCCTGACTAATTCCGATCGTGTTTAATATAGCTGCTGCTTTTTTGCCTGAAAATCCAACCCAGACATAATGCCATGGATTTTGTGCATCAGACATATAAACCGTCTGATAATCTGGTTCAATTAAAAAACCTTGTCCTTTTTTTAATTTATAACAATTATTATTAGAAAAAAATTCACCTTCACCCTCCAAAATATAATGAATCAAATAAAAACTTCGAACAGCCGGACCATATTTATGACAAGGTTTTGTAACAGAATAGCCAAAATTATTTACATGTAAATCCTCCATTTCCATAGCAGGAAATTCCATAAAAAATGCATTTTCCATAGACTGCTCCTTTTCCAAACTTATTTTCATACAAAATTTAGCATACCACAATTTAAACTATCATTCTATCAAAACATTTTCTATATTTTAAAATAAGGAGAATAAATATGAAACAGCAAAACTTAAAAATATATTTAATCAAAGGCATCTCTGTTATAATCGGAATTTTTATGGTAGGAATTGCCGTTGGTCTTTTTAAATTCTCTGAAATGGGAGCCGATCCCTTTACCGCAATGAACACTGGTATCAGTTCCTGGATTTCTATGCAGTTTGGCACACTGCAGTTAATTGTCAATGCCGTTTTACTAATTTTTATTTTCTTTTTTAAAAAACAGTTTATTGGATTTGGTACGATATTTAATATGATTTTTGTAGGTTATACAGCAGACTTTACTTTATGGATTTTAAACAAATGTCCTTTTTCTCTTTCATCATGGGGAATTCGTATCTTGCTTTTAATGACTGCTACTCTTTTTATCTGTATGGGAGATGCCCTCTATATCTCAGCAGATATGGGAATTGCACCTTATGATGCAGCAGGTTATATCGTAGAACTATTAACCCAAAAAACGATTTCGTTTCGAACGGCAAGAATCCTGCTGGATATTATCTGTGTATCCATTGGATTTCTTACCGGCCTGCAAACAGAAATTCAATGGAAAATTATTGGAATAGGAACTGTTCTTCTTGCCTCCTGTACAGGACCCCTTATTCAATTTTTTAGAATTCATTGGAGCGATAAACTCTTTAAAAATATTGTTTCTTAGAATAAAAATTGATCATAAAAATTTTCTTAACCACAACAAAACCTTTTCCATATATCAAACTTATTCAATCCAAATCAGCTTAAGTTTCAAGAATCTCTTTTGCCTACCTAAACTTATCAAGATTCTTGAAACTTAAATATTAAAAACCTAATAAACCGTTCCTATCTCATCTGCCACAAATTTTCTATTCCATATTTGGCACACTCAATACAGCCGTTAAAAAAGCAAGAGCCAACCCCTGTCCCCAGCCCTGAATCCAATCTTTCGGCACATTCCGATAGCCGTCCCGATCCTTCATCACTGCTGTTCCTCCTGATACATTTACTACTCTTCCATCTTCTGTAATATTCTCCAATACCCCTTTTAAAGCCTTTTGCACATACTTCGAATGTAGGGGATTTTCATTTCCAATCATAGCCGCTGCAATTCCGGCTGAAGCAGAAACTTCCTCATAAGATTCCGGATCGTCTAATATTGTTCTCCAAAGTCCATTCTCTGTCTGCAGTAATTTTATCGCAGCCAGCTGATCCCGAAGAGAACATTCAATATCCATACACTGTGGATATAGATACCAGTCTGCAAGCTGTTTCTTTACCTGAGACATCGTATAAGCTGCCCAGCAATTTGCCCTTCCCCAATAAAATCCAGACATATGATCCCGATTAATATGATTATAACCATGATACCACAGACTGCTCTTTTCATCCTGCAGATACTTGATATGCCAATAATACTGATTTAATGCATCATCAATAATATTTGTATCCTTTAACTTTGCCCCAACCCGAAGCAAAAAAAAGGCCGCCATAAACAGAGTATCTGCCCAAGCCTGCTCTGGAAAATCATTTTTTACTGAAACGGTATGTTGCAAAACTCCGTCCCCAAAGCGAAGTGCCTCGTTACGGATATATTCCACTTTACTCATTACCAAATCCCAATACTTCTGTTCCCCAGTTGCCTCATAAAGAGTAATCATAGCATGTCCCATAGCACAGGTATTTACTGTCCAGTCCGGCAGTCCCATCTCTAAATATTCCTCTGTCCAATTTATCAGCATTTCTAAATACTCTTTTCTTCCGGTTGCTTCATAAGCCCTTGAAACGCCGTAATAGGCTACTCCGCAAGGCCAATCCCATACCATATCCATTGTCATTGTTTTCCGAACAACTGCATCGATTACTTCTAAAATTTTTTCTCTGTCATAAGTTAATTTCAACATATCTTTTTCCATCCTTTTTTATTGAATTTAGATATCCTTTGCCTTTTTTCCCTGCAAACAGGCTTCCCAGTATAACCTGAGAAGCCTGCTCGGTTTTTATTTTACTTTTTCCTTTTACTTTTTCGCAGTTTCTGGAAGTGAAGTCGTCTGTCCTGCCTGATAAGCAGCTAACCGCTCATCAATAATTTCCTGATATCCTGCTTCTAAATACCGCTTCTTATAATCCTTGTATAAAGTATCAAATTCAGCCGGGTCACACTTTATTAATGCAACATAGTATTCCTGGAATAGACTCAATAAGGAGGAAGTATACTCTGATTCTGCTTCAATCGCAGTAGCAAATACTGGATCAGAATATGCCCATCCGTTGTCAGCAATTTCCTGCAGTTCATTGTAATTGTCTAATATTGCCTGCTCAAAATCCTGCGGCAGTCCCTGCGGCGTAATGGCTTTAATAGATTCTTCTATTGTTCCAATTACTTTAGAGGCATGAGCGATACAAGTCATATCAATATTACAGTTATGATTTAACATCTCTTCGCCTCTATAGTCCCCATTTACTACCGGAATTCCATTTTCATCTAATGTATAAGTCACTCCTTCAATTCCATTTTCCATTACAAATAATGTATCTTCCTGAACCATCCATTCCATATACATCCAAGCAGCCTTTAACTCGTCCTCTGTAGCTAAGTTGCTGAAACCGATAATCATACCAAACGGATTGTCCGCACGAACAGTTGGAATATCTACAACGCCTTCTTCTACACGGGTATAATTCGAAGCAACTGCTAATTCTGCATCTGGATTTGTCTCATAAAATGCCGTCAGCCAGTCTACATTTGCTGACATATATCCGCCATATTGGAAAACTTTTCCATTAATAAAATCTGCTTTTATATCGGTATCATATAAGAAAAGATCGAATTCTGGATTTAAAAATCCTGCGTGGAATTCTGCATTTCCTCTCTTTAAGAACTGATAAGTCGGCTCCCAGGACAGAGAACCTGTTCCTAAACTAGAATGTTGTATCCACTCTTCTTCACTGATAGGAAACTCACGGAACGGGAAATTTCTTGTATAGGCATCTGTCTGCAATGCAGCTAACATCAGTTCAGCAGAACCAGGATGTTCACAGAGACCAGCCTCCATAATCTTTGTCAGTGCATCTGTATACTCGGCATAATTTGTTGGAACATGATCATAGCCTACCTGTCTTAACCAATCCATTCGAACAAATGTAACATATGTATACGGTGTTTTATAATATGGTCTTTCTGACAATATAAAATACGTTTCCCCATTGATATCGGTATATCTTAACTGATCATTTTCTACCATCTTATTATAATAAGTCGGTGCTACCTCTGCAAATTTATCCAAATCAATTACCTGCATCGCTCCGTCATTTGCCCACTCTGCTACTTTCGGATAGTCATATTCCATTAAAATCGTAGGGGTCTGATCTCCTGCAATCAGCATAGAATATCTTGTCATAACATCGGTACGAGGAATCGGAACATATTTTACTTCAATATTATATTTATCTCCAAACTCAGTCTGTACCCATTTGGTCCAATAGTTATCGTCTACTGCAGGATATCCCTCTTTGGAACGGTCATATACCGGAACAGTAATCTGTACTCGTTCTGCAAATGGTTCCCATCCCTCCATCCCTGCTACGTTGGATGCGGCTGTGGTTGTCGGATCGGTCTGTGATGACTGTGCTGCCGTGGTTGTTGGTTCATTGGCAGCTGTAGTTGCTGCCGTGGTTGGGTCGGGATTTCCGCCGCCGCAGCCAGCTAAACTTCCCATCACCATTGCACTGATAAGTGCAAAAGCAGAGATTCTTTTAAAGTTTTTCTTCATAATTGTTTTCCTCCTTTAATTTGATCTTTATCCTAAAAACCAGATAAAATGTTTTTATAGAAACTCCTTATCGGAGCTTGCTAACTCTGTTGATTTGGATAGAGTTTATCCTTTTACGGCCCCTACCATAACTCCTTTTACAAAATATTTCTGAACAAATGGATAAATACATAAAATCGGTACAGAAGCAAACATAATTGCGGCTGCCTGATAAATTTCAGGTGTATTGGTAGCAGCAGAACCTTCTGCCAGCGAGGTTGCGGAATCGGCTGCATTTCGAACCATATCACTTAATAAGAGCTGAATCGGCTTTAGCGATTTTGTTGTAATATAGTACTGTGCATCTGCAAATGCATTCCAGCGTCCTACTGCATAAAATAATAACAGTGTCGCAATAATGGACTTGGAAAGCGGGAGCACAATTCGAAATAAAATCTGAAAATTCGTAGCTCCGTCTAAAAAAGCGGATTCCTCCAGACTATCTGGAATAGAAGATTGGAAAAAACTCCTCATAATCAGCATATTATAAGGTGAAAAAATTAATGGTAAAATCAATACCCACATATTATCTAACAGATGCAGGTCTTTATATAATAGGTAAGTTGGTATTAAACCTGCACTAAAATACATTGGTATCATTAAAATAAAGGAAAAAAAGGTTCTTCCTTTTAAGCGTTTTTTAGAAAGCGGATAAGCGGCACAGGTACATACAATTAAACCTAGAATGGTAAATATAATTGTCATATAGACAGAGTAGAACATTGCATGTGTAAGCTGACCGTCTTTAAAAATAGTTTGATACATATTTATATTAAAACCTTTTGGCACAAAATAGACTTCTTTTGCCATAACAGCACTGCTGGAACTGACCGATTTTGCCAATAGATGAATAAATGGAGTAATACAGGTCAGACTTAAAATTCCTATAAACAGCATAATTAAAATATCGCCGATTTTTACTTTTTCTACACCATGAGGGACACCATCACGTGATTTTTCGTCATCTATTACGGCTGTTGTTTTTTTCTTTGCCATATGTTTTCCCTCCTTATATTAATCCGTCTTCGCCCAGCATTTTTGCAATTCGATCTGATATAATTACCATCAGTAAGCCTACGGCTGATTGGAATAAAACCACGGCTGTGGCTCGGCTGAAATTGCCTCCTGAAAGTCCTTTATCATAGATATAAATTGCTAACTGATACTGAAAGTCTCGAACTTGTGTATTGTCAAATGTAAACAGACGTTCAAAGTTGCTGCCCATCAGTCCACGTCCAAGATTCATAATTAATAAGGTAACAGTTGTGCTTTTAATTCCCGGCAGTGTAATATGCCACATTTTCTGCCAGCGGTTGGCACCGTCAATTCCGGCGGCTTCATAGAGTTCTGCACTGATATTGGTAATGGCGGCAAGATAGATAATACTGCCCCATCCCATTGACTGCCATACGCCGATAATAATATAGGTTACAGCCCAATGCCACTTTTCGGTTAAGAATGGGATTCCCTTTTCAATAATGCCGTGATTCATCAGCCAGATATTGACTAAACCTGTGGATGGACGAAACATGGTATAGGCTACATTCGCTACAATTGCCCATGATAAAAAGTGTGGCAGATATAGAATGGTCTGGGTTACTTTTTTAAATCTTGGGTAGCGTAACTCATTTAACATTAAAGCAAGAATAATCGGCATTGGAAAGCCAACCAGTAGATCGATAATGTTAAAGATTAATGAATTTCTTAATGCCCGTTTAAAATCGGCATCTTTAAAGATCTTTTGAAATATCTCCCATCCTACCCATTCGCTTCCAGAATAGCCTTTTGCTGGCTTGTAATTCATAAAAGCCATACGAAGCCCTGGGTAAGCTGCATAGTTAAATATAATAACTAATGCAAGCGGAATCAGCAAAAGTACATATAACTGCCAGTCACGTTTGATATAAAAACCGATGCTTCTTTTTCTCGGCTGGTATGGTGACAGTTGTTTCTTTTTTTTTGCCATATTCCTTCCTCCTGTCTTTGGCGGTGAGTTCCTAGTCATTTTACAAGTTTGTTATTTTTTATTTTCATAAAAAGTTCACAGATTCTTGTGAAATTTGTAGGAATCTGCCTTTATTTTATCCTTCAATATAATCATTTTAACTAATTAGGATTGAAAATTCTAGTTAATTTTATAAAAAAATCGTGCGTTTTCGACCATTTTATTATAAAAGATTTTTATTCAGGAGTGATTTTAGTGGGCGGGGCGGGAGGACGCTAGAATAGGGAAACCATTCCTTTTCACTGTTCCGCTCTCCAAAAAGTAAGAAAGTCTAATGCTTCTGTATATATGTTTATCCAACCGGACGGATCGGGGTGCAATTCGCCCGTACAGCGGGCTAAACACACC
>CAJUEI010000108.1 GCA_910585255.1 uncultured Lachnospiraceae bacterium | reverse complement strand
AAAACAAAAAAAATTCTACCGACAGAAAAAAACAGCTAGAGTTTGGAAACGGCACCTCTATGCAGTGACTTCGGAGGAAAGTTAGAAAGTCTTATGCCTCTGCCAATCACCTAGGATTTTTTGCCATTCTCGAATGGCAAAAAAAGGGATGTGTTTAGCCCGTTGCACGGGCGAATTGCATCCCGCTCCGTCCGGCTGGATACACCAAAATTCAGAGGCATTAGACTTTCTTACTTTCCGAAGACCGGAACAGCATAGAGGTGCCGTTTTCAAACTTTAGCGTCCCCCTTCACCAAAAATTTACCTCCTCCAATTTTTAGCATCCCCTCCACCAAAAATTTACCTCCTCCAGTCCTCCAACATCCCCATCAAAAATCTATCTCCCCCATCCCTTCTGACTCTTCTCCACCAACTTCCGATAAATCCGCTCCACCATCCACTCTTCCTCGCAAACCTCCAAAGCCTCCCCCACTTCGAACCATCGCACCCCGCTATTCTCATCCGGTTTCACAACCAACTCTTCCTCCTCCTGAGCCACAGCCAAATAAGTCACATTCAAATGCAAATGAGAAGGTACATACTTCCCCCTCTTCTCATGCCCATCCACCGTAAGACTCTCCAAAGAAAAGATCTCCTCCGAAACCAACCGTGCCTGCATCACTCCCGTTTCCTCTCTTAATTCCCGCATAGCCACCGCCTTTAAATCCTCTTCCCCATCCGCATGTCCCCCAATCCAAGACCAAGCATGATAAATATTATGATACACCATAAGTACCTTTGTCCTATCCGAATTCACCACCCATACAGAAGCCGAAAAGTGTGCTGTCTCATTCGTCCGCTCCAAATAATCCATATTCCGCTCCATAAACCGAAGCATCATCTCCCTATCTCGTTCCTCCTGCTCATTATACCCTCTATAATCCCTAATCTGCTGATACAATCCCATCCGCTGCACCCTCTCTTTCTAAAGTCTAAAACTCTCCCAAAAACCACTCCCCATCCTCATCTCCATCTTTTAAAAATAAAAACACCCCCTACAAGACACCAAAACACCTTTTCCTCTCTGTCTTATAGGGAGCATCCTATTACACTTCTGTCATCTCTGCCTCTTCCGCAGCCGCTTCTTCACTCTCCATCAGCATCTCTTCCGCAATGCTTAAATCCGGCATATCAAAATCCTCATTGAGATCAATCTCATCCTCAAACTCACTTGTATCTGTATTCAGCCGAACATTCCGATACCGCTTTACCCCAGTACCTGCCGGAATCAGCTTACCAATCAGTACATTTTCCTTAATCCCAATCAAAGGATCTACTTTCCCGTTAATTGCCGCCTCTGTCAATACCTTTGTTGTCTCCTGGAACGATGCCGCCGACAAAAACGAATTCGTAGCCAAAGAAGCCTTTGTAATTCCAAGCATAATCTGCTTTCCTTCCACAGGACGCTTGCCCTCTGCCAGCAGACGTTCATTTTCCTCATTAAAATCCAATACATCCATTGAAGTTCCAGGCAAAAAGTCACTGTCTCCGCTCTCTTCCACCCGAATCTTCTTTAGCATCTGCCGTACAATAATCTCAATATGCTTATCATTGATATCCACACCCTGCAGACGATATACCTTCTGCACTTCACGGATCATATAATCCTGTACGGCACGCACCCCTTTTATCTTCAAAATATCATGCGGATTCACACTACCCTCTGTCAGTTCATCCCCTGCCTCCAATATCGCTCCGTCCTGAATCTTAATTCTAGAACCATAAGGAATCAGATATGCTTTGGAATTCCCTGCATCATCCGTAATAATAATCTCCCGCTTTTTCTTCGTATCTTTAAATGCTGCAACCCCGCCAAATTCTGCAATAATCGCAAGCCCCTTCGGCTTTCTTGCCTCAAAAAGCTCCTCCACACGAGGAAGACCTTGGGTAATATCATCTCCCGCTACACCACCGGTATGAAAGGTTCGCATCGTCAGCTGTGTTCCAGGCTCTCCAATCGACTGAGCCGCTATAATTCCAACTGCTTCTCCGACCTGTACCGGCTGCCCAGTCGCCATATTTGCCCCATAACACTTCGAACAAATTCCAAGATGCGACTTACAGGACAACGCTGTACGAATTCTTACAGACTCTCTTCCGGTTGCAATAATTCTAGAAGCACGCTTTGGCGTAATCATATGATTTGCTTTTACAATCAATTCTCCTGTCACCGGATCAGAAATATCCTCACAGCTAAACCGTCCTGTAATTCTATCCTGAAGACTTTCGATTGTCTCACGCCCCTCCATAAATGCCTTTACCACCATTCCAGGAATCTCTCCCTTCCCTTCACAGCAGTCGATATCCCGAATAATCAAATCCTGCGATACATCTACCAAACGCCTTGTCAAATACCCTGAATCTGCAGTACGCAGTGCAGTATCCGAAAGTCCCTTTCGTGCACCATGTGCAGAAATAAAATATTCCAATACATCCAAACCTTCCCGGAAATTCGACTTAATCGGCAGTTCAATCGTCCGTCCGGTTGTATCTGCCATCAGTCCGCGCATACCGGCAAGCTGCTTAATCTGCTTATCCGAACCACGTGCACCAGAATCCGCCATCATAAAAATATTATTATATTTATCCAGTCCTGTCAGCAACGCCTCGGTAATCGCATCATCGGCAGCCTTCCAGGTCTCTACTACCTGCTTATACCGCTCTTCCTCCGTTGTAAATCCACGGCGGAAATCTCTGGAAATCTTTTCAATCGTCTTTTCTGCATTGGCAAGAATCTCTTTCTTCTGCGGAGGCACAGTCATATCCGAAATGGATACGGTCATTGCTGCCTGAGTCGAATACTTATATCCCATCGCCTTAATATCGTCTAATACTTCTGCCGTTCTGGTAGCACCATGGGTATTAATTACCTTCTCTAAGATCTTTTTCAGCTGCTTCTTTCCCACATGGAAATCCACTTCTAATTTCAAATCATTTTCTGGATTGGTTCGATCGACAAACCCTAAATCCTGAGGAAGAATCTCGTTAAAAATCAAACGTCCCACCGTTGCTTCAATCGTTCCAGACTTTACTTCTCCATTTATCTGTTTTGTAATCCGAACCGAAATCTTCGAGTGAAGTGTAATCACTCCATTCTCATAGGCAAGAATCGCTTCATTCACGCTCTTAAAGAACTTTCCTTCTCCCTTTGCTTCTGGTCTTTCTTGTGTTAAATAATAAATTCCTAATACCATATCCTGAGAAGGCACTGCCACTGGTCCTCCATCAGACGGTTTTAACAAATTGTTAGGCGAAAGCAGTAAAAACCGGCACTCCGCCTGTGCCTCCACCGACAGCGGCAGATGCACTGCCATCTGGTCTCCGTCAAAGTCGGCATTAAATGCTGTACACACTAACGGATGCAGCTTAATTGCTTTTCCTTCTACTAATACTGGCTCAAACGCCTGGATTCCCAATCGGTGCAGTGTAGGAGCACGATTTAACATAACGGGATGTTCCCGAATGACATCTTCCAATACATCCCAGACTTCACTCTGCAGACGTTCTACCATCTTTTTTGCACTTTTAATATTATGTGCGGTCTGATTCGAAACCAGCTCTTTCATTACAAACGGCTTAAATAATTCGATCGCCATCTCTTTTGGAAGCCCGCACTGATAGATTTTTAACTCTGGTCCTACTACAATAACAGAACGCCCGGAATAGTCCACCCGCTTCCCTAACAGATTCTGACGGAACCGTCCCTGCTTTCCTTTCAACATATCCGATAGCGATTTCAGTGCACGATTTCCTGGTCCTGTTACCGGTCTTCCTCTTCTTCCATTGTCAATCAATGCATCGACTGCTTCCTGCAGCATCCTCTTTTCATTGCGAACAATAATCTCTGGTGCTCCTAATTCTAAAAGTCTTGCCAAGCGATTATTTCGGTTGATAATTCTTCTATATAA
This sequence comes from uncultured Lachnospiraceae bacterium, assembly GCA_910585255.1. Lineage (GTDB taxonomy): Bacteria > Bacillota > Clostridia > Lachnospirales > Lachnospiraceae > MGBC114844. Next base: position 8,203 of record CAJUEI010000108.1, on the reverse strand, counting down.
ATCATTTAAATCTGAAGTTGCAAAACGTCCGCCGTCCAACTGTACCATTGGACGGATATCCGGCGGAATTACTGGAATTACTGTAAGGATCATCCACTCTGGACGGTTGCCGGAGGCACGGAATGCCTCCACTACCTCCAGTCTTTTAATAATCTTTGCTCTCTTCTGTCCGCTTGCATCCCGCAGGGCATTTTTTAATTCCTCTGAATCTTTCTCTAAATCAATCGCTTCTAACAGCTCTTTAATTGCCTCCGCTCCCATTCCTACCCGGAAATTTGCAGAACCCCACTGTTCCACCTTTTCCCGATATTCCTTTTCAGAAAGCACCTGCTTATAAGATAAATCTGTAATGCCTTTATCCAATACAATATAAGAAGCAAAATATAATACCTTCTCTAACGTTCTTGGAGAAATATCCAAGATTAATCCCATACGGCTTGGTATTCCCTTAAAATACCAGATATGAGAAACCGGTGCTGCCAGTTCAATCCGCCCCATTCTCTCACGCCGTACACTTGCCTTTGTCACCTCTACACCACAGCGATCACAAATGACGCCTTTATATCTGATTTTTTTATATTTTCCGCAATGACATTCCCAGTCTTTGCTTGGTCCAAAGATTTTCTCGCAGAAAAGACCGTCTCTCTCTGGCTTTAGAGTGCGGTAATTAATGGTTTCCGGCTTTAATACAATGCCTTCCTCCCACCATTTCTTCCAAGCATCACTATTGGTATCTTCAGGTTCCGGCATCCGATGAGACCATAACCTGATTTTCTCAGGCGAAGCTAACGAAATCTTAATCTTATCAAAATTAATTGGTTCATAGCTCTCATTTGCTACTGTTTCCGGCATTGAATGACACTCCCTTCTATCTTTCACGATTATTAGATGATCGATTAGCTGACAGTTTTTTTCCTTATTCCTCTTCCTCTGGATCATAACCGTCTTCTTCTAAATCAAAGTCATCCGTATAATCATCTTCATAGTCGTCTTCTTCCACATTGACAAACTCATCTCCTGCAAGTTCTTGTTCCTGATAACCATGAGAACCAAGATTTTTCTCCTCATGGTCATGATAATTTCTGTCTCCTTCAATTACGGAACGAATATCCGCATCTGTATATTCTGTACTCTCTGCAATCTTTACTTCATTATTCTGTTCATCTAATACTCGGACATCCAATGCAAGAGACTGCAGCTCTTTTAACAACACCTTGAAAGATTCAGGGATACTTGGTTCAGGAATATTTTCCCCTTTTATAATTGCTTCATATGTCTTTACCCGTCCCACTACGTCATCTGACTTCACAGTTAAAATTTCCTGCAGGGTATAAGATGCACCATATGCCTCTAAAGCCCACACTTCCATTTCTCCAAACCGCTGTCCGCCAAACTGTGCTTTTCCGCCTAACGGCTGCTGCGTTACTAATGAATAAGGACCAGTTGAGCGTGCATGAATCTTATCATCTACTAAATGATGCAGCTTCAAATAGTGCATATGCCCAATTGTAACAGGACTGTCAAAATATTCTCCTGTTCTTCCGTCCCGCAGTCTTACTTTTCCGTCCCGGGAAATCGGAACACCCTTCCACAGCTTTCGATGTTCCAAATTTCTGCCCAAATATTCTATTACCTCTGGAAGCAGCTCTTCTTCATGTTTTTCTTTAAATTCTTCCCACTCTAAATTGACATAATCATTTGCCAAATCCAGTGTGTCCATAATATCATACTCATTTGCCCCGTCAAATACCGGCGTTGCAATATTAAAGCCTAATGCCTTTGCGGCAAGACTTAAATGAATCTCCAAAACCTGCCCGATATTCATACGAGAAGGCACCCCTAATGGATTTAATACAATATCTAACGGACGTCCATTTGGTAAAAACGGCATATCTTCTACTGGAAGCACGCGGGAAACCACACCCTTATTTCCATGCCGCCCTGCCATCTTATCTCCTACCGAAATCTTTCTCTTTTGTGCAATATAGATACGAACAGTCTGATTGACACCTGGAGGCAGTTCATCCCCATTCTCTCTTGTAAAGACTTTTGCATCTACAATAATTCCATATTCTCCATGCGGTACTTTTAAGGAAGTATCCCGCACTTCTCTTGCCTTTTCTCCGAAAATAGCACGCAGAAGCCGCTCTTCTGCTGTCAGTTCTGTCTCTCCCTTTGGCGTTACTTTTCCCACCAAGATATCTCCGGCACGCACCTCTGCACCGATTCGAATAATTCCTCTTTCGTCCAAATCCTTTAATGCATCGTCTCCGACTCCGGGTACATCTCTTGTAATCTCCTCCGGTCCTAACTTGGTATCACGGGATTCTGCCTCATATTCTTCAATATGAATCGAAGTGTATACATCATCCATTACCAGCCGTTCGCTTAACAGTACGGCATCTTCATAGTTATAACCTTCCCAGGTCATAAATCCAATCAGCGGATTTTTACCCAGTGCAATCTCTCCATTTGCGGTAGAAGCCCCGTCTGCAATTACCTGCCCTGCATTTACATGTTCGCCTTTTAGTACAATCGGCTTCTGATTATAGCAGTTTGACTGATTGCTTCTTGCATATTTAATTAAACGATAGGTCTCTTTTGTTCCGTCTTCATCATAGCGAATCGTAATCTCTCTTGAAGTAGAGCGTTCGATTACTCCTGCCTTTTTTGCCACTACACAGACACCGGAGTCTACCGCTGCCTTTGTCTCAATTCCTGTTCCAACTACAGGGGCTTCTGTTGTTAAAAGCGGTACCGCCTGACGCTGCATATTCGAACCCATTAAAGCACGGTTTGCATCGTCATTCTGTAAAAACGGAATCATGGAAGTTGCCACAGAAAATACCATCTTAGGCGAAACGTCCATCAAATCGATTTTTCTCTTCTCAAACTCGGAAGTCTCCTCCCGATAGCGTCCTGATACACTGTTTCTTACAAAATGCCCTTCTTCGTCCAGTGCCTCATTCGCCTGTGCTACTACATAGTTATCCTCTTCATCCGCTGTCAGATAAATGACTTCATCTGTTACGCGAGGGTTCTTTGGATCGGTCTTGTCCACCTTTCGATAAGGAGCTTCTACAAATCCATATTCATTTACTCTTGCATAACATGCCAATGAATTAATCAATCCGATATTCGGACCTTCTGGTGTCTCAATCGGACACATTCTTCCATAGTGTGTATAGTGTACGTCACGCACTTCGAATCCGGCACGGTCTCTGGAAAGTCCGCCTGGACCTAGTGCAGAAAGACGTCTTTTATGTGTCAGTTCTCCCAACGGATTATTCTGATCCATAAACTGCGAAAGCTGTGAGCTCCCGAAAAATTCTTTTACGGCTGCCGTTACCGGCTTAATATTAATTAAAGACTGCGGGGATACCCCATCTAAGTCCTGTGTTGTCATTCGTTCCCGAACCACCCGCTCCATTCTGGAAAGTCCAATGCGGTACTGGTTCTGTAATAATTCTCCGACTGCACGGATTCGTCTATTGCCCAAATGGTCAATATCGTCATCTGTACCGATTCCCTCTTCCAAATGCATATTGTAATTAATAGAAGCAAAGATATCTTCCTTTGTAATATGTTTTGGAATCAGATCCGGAATATTCTTTTTAATTGCTGCCTTTATTGCCTCTTCTTCTCCTGCATGATCGGCTAAAATTCCTTCTAATACAGGATAATAGACATCTTCTGTTACTCCTAATTCTTTTGGAATACAATCCACATAGTTTGTCAAATCTACCATCATATTCGACAGTACTTTTACATTTCTGTTCTCAGTCTGTATCCACACTGCTTTTACCGCAGCATTTTGTATTGCAGCTGCCATCTCACGTGTTACTACCGTACCAGCCGCTGCCATTACTTCACCTGTTGCAGGATCAATTACATCCTTGCCCAATACATGATTGGTAATTCGATTTTTAAAGTGAAGTTTTTTATTAAATTTATATCGACCTACTTTTGCCAAATCATATCTTCTTGGATCGAAGAACATTGCTGTAATTAAACTTTCTGCACTATCCACGGAAAGAGGTTCACCTGGACGTATCTTCTTATATAATTCCAGCAAACCGTCCTGATAATTATCGGAAGTATCTTTTGTAAAACTTGCCAATAATTTCGGTTCCTCACCAAATAATTCTATAATTTCCGCATTGGTTCCTAATCCTAAGGCACGGATTAATACGGTAACAGGAACTTTTCTGGTTCTGTCTACTCGTACATAAAAAACGTCATTGGAATCGGTTTCATATTCTAACCATGCACCACGGTTTGGAATTACAGTACAGGAATAGAGTTCTTTCCCGATCTTATCATGTGTGATTCCGTAATAGATTCCAGGAGAACGTACTAACTGGCTTACAATTACTCGTTCTGCCCCATTGATTACAAAGGTTCCGGTTGCGGTCATTAACGGCAGATCACCCATGAATATTTCATGTTCATTGATTTCGTCTTTTTCCTTATTGTAAAGTCTTACTTTGACTTTTAATGGAGCTGCATAGGTTGCATCTCTCTCTTTACACTGTTCGATTGTATATTTTGCTTCTTTTTCACAAAGTTCAAAATCCACAAACTCCAGGCTTAAATGTCCACTGTAATCTGCAATCGGAGAGATATCTCTAAAAACTTCTCTAAGTCCTTCATCCAGAAACCACTTATAAGAGTCTGTCTGAATTTCAAGAAGATTTGGCATATCGAGAACTTCTTTTTGTCTGGCATAACTCATACGTATGCTCTTTTCGGTTTTCACTGGACGTATCCTGTTTTTCTCCATTTGACGTTTCACCCCTTGTCTTTTTATAAAAAAGCTGCTGTCGGCGTATACTCGCTTTGATTTTTGCGCATAATAAGCCCACATCACCACAATAGTGCATTTTCCATAATAACATGCTTGGAAAGGGTTGTCAAGGAAATTTTTGATAAATAGGAAAAAACAGGAAAAACATCTCAATGATGTTCTTCCTGTTCTCCCCCTGCTTTTTATCTAATTCCAATATTCCGTTTTAATTTGCTTTTGCTTCCTCTGGAATTGTAAAGTCTGCTGCACTATTATAATTAGAACAAGTCATGCTCATTTTCATCTTTGGAATATTGATGCTCATTCCCTGTGCCTGATCTCCCAAAGCTTCTACTACATTTGCCATTAATTTATCCATAATTTCTGTCATATCTACTTCATACTTTACAGGATATAAAGTTGCTTCATCAATCCAAATATATTCTGTCATCTCTCCCAAGCCATCCAACATTCCTTCCATCTGACTGGCATCTAATCCAAGAGAAGCTACGCTGTCTAATGCACCGGAAGAAAGCAGTGATTCTTTCATCTCGTCTCCCTGCATTACATGGGAATATTTTACGGCACTTGCTCCGTCTACCTGCTCTGTTCCTTCCATTGTATAGGTTACACCATCTTCAATAACAGAAAGAATATTGCTGCGAGCATCATACTGATCCATATCTCCTACCGCAACTGTCTGTGTCTGCCAGCCAGTCCCATCATTGAGATATAATGCAGCAGTTCCGTCTTCTGCAACATCTCCATAAATCGTCTGTGTAACACTGCCTAATTCTCCCATATACATTGTCATATCCATTTTAATCTTAAACGGATCACTAAAACAAACCATATCCATTGTAGTAACACTTGCAACAGCTTGTTCCTGACCTTCTGCACTGATCTTCATATCCATGTCCATTACCATCTTTGTTTCCATGCTGGTAATATTTTCCATGTTTTTCTTTGCAGCTTCCAATGCATCTACTTTTTCTGTAGTAGTTTCTTCCTGCTTTGCTGTGGTGTTTTCTTCCTGTCTTGTCACAGTATTTCCTACTGCCTGTGTGTTATTATTGTCGGCTTCTTTTCCGCATGAAACTAATGATGCTGTCATCATAACGGCTAAAATTGCTCCAACAAAACGTTTTCCTTTTCTCATAATACTTTTTCCCTCTTTCTTTTACATTTTTTAACCTTACCCTGTATAATGATACCACTTTTCAATAAAATGTCAAATGTTTTTTTAATAAACGTCAAAAAATATTTATTTTTAAAACTGTTTTTGTATTTGAAAAATTTCCCTTTTCTGCGAAAAATGTCGTGCTATGTAGATTCTGGACAGTAAAAATTTTATCAACTATGCCATATTCTTATATAGTTTGCTAAATAGAAAACATTAGGAATATTTTATTTATAAATATAAACAAGAAAAGAAGAAATTGAAAAAAACTCCAGAATCTTCCTTTCCAATTCCAGTGTTTTTCTCAATTTTCTTTCACTTTTTATTCGGTTTTCACTATCTTCCATTTCTGTTTTTTCCAATATAAACCGTTTTTCTTTATCCTGTACAATCTCTCCTGTCTTTCGTCCATATTTTAATCCTTTTTTTAAATCTGACTTAAAAGTTTATACAACTCCTGTGCCTCTTCTTTGGTTAAAGTAATTCCTTTTCCCATTTTTTCATGATCCGGAGCCCAGTCACGAATATCATACTTTGGAGTTCCTCCATTCCAGGAAACAAGATTCAATTCTTTTTTCCATCCCTTCGGACTTTCAGAAATTACACCTAATTCTTTTTTTATTTCATACTTAATATCAGCCATTGTTTCTCCCTCAATATTCTTATAAAATTTTCTGACCTTTTAGTTTTCCTCATGCCTGTAAAAAGTCAAATCGGATATTCGCAATCCGCTTCGCTACTTGCTCATAACCTCATAGCTGCTATCGCAGCTTTTCAGTGGGAGTCTGCACTCCCACTGAAACAAGGAAGTCCCAACCCACCGTTTTCGCCTTGGCGGCTTAGAAGCGGGGGACTTCCTTGATGAGGTTAAAATATCCACAAAATAAACAATCTAGCAGGACAGGAAAATGCAGCTTGTCAGATGGGGCTCGTCCCCACCTGACACAAGGAAACCCCCAACCCACCACTTTCGCCTTCACAGCTTAGAAGCAAGAGACTTCCTTGATAGGTTAAATTTTTATATTTCTTATATTCTAAATATAACATATACTCTCTTTCTCAGCAAGCAAAAAATTACACCAAAGAAGTTCCTAATTCTTTTATATGAGCAAATTATGCCTAATCTATCTAAGTGAAATAACCTTATTTTACTGCTCTTTCATTATTTTCTTAGAAATAAATATCCTCTTTACAACTTATTCCTTTTGTCATATTATTAAATAAAAAAGAGAATTACCAACAGACAGAATAACTATTACAAAAAATATTTACATAATATTTTTTAGAAAGGAAACAGAGCAAAAACAAATGGAACTTACAACAAAAAAGAAAAATATAGATACTATCTGGGAAGAACTTAGTATTTCAAATGATTTCCTGTTCGGAAAAGTAATGCAGGATGCAGAACTATGTAAAGAACTGCTCCAGCGAATTCTTCCCCATTTAGAAATTGAGCGAATCGCCTATCCTGAATTACAAAAAACAATTAACCCTGACTTCGATGCCAAAAGTATTCGGCTTGATGTCTATGTGAAAGACGAAAAAGGAACAGTTTATGATATTGAAATGCAAGTTATCGATACCAAAGAACTTCCAAAACGAACCCGATACTATCAAAGTATTATTGATTTACAACTGATCGATAAAGGTGAACTTTACAGCAAATTAAAACCATGTTTTATTATTTTTATCTGTCCCTTCAATCCGTTTGGTAAAGGTCGGCATGTTTACACCTTTGAAAATATTTGTAAAGAAGATAATACCGTTTCTTTAAATGACGGCACAACCAAAATCTTCTTAAATGCAAACGGTACAGAAAAAGACTGCCGACAAGAATTACAAGTTTTTTTAGATTATATAACCGGAAAAAAATCAGAGGATCCTTTTATTCAAAAATTAGAGGAAGCCGTAAAAAAAGCAAAGAAAAATCGGAAATGGAGGCTGGAATTTATGACATTATTTATGCGTGATCAAGAAAATATTGAAAAAGGCAGACAGCAGGGGATTGAACAAGGAATTGAGCAGGGAATCGAGCAGGGAATTGAGCAGGGGATACAACAAGGGATACAGCAATTAGTGTCCATATTACGCGATTTTACTGTTTCAGATGAAGTAATTCTTCAAAAAATTCAAGAAAAATTTCAGTTTTCTAAAGAGGAAGCAAAAAAATTTTTATAGTCACTATTAGGTCAGTTTACAAGGAACTACACGCAGACCGTGAAACGGGCTGCTGACAA
>CAJUEI010000107.1 GCA_910585255.1 uncultured Lachnospiraceae bacterium | reverse complement strand
AAAGGCACGTGTTTAGCCTCCTGCAGAGGCGAATTGCGTGCCGGTCCGTCCGGCTAAATGCACATAAATTCAGAGGCATTAGACTTTCTTACTTTCCAGAGAGCGGAACAGCAGAAAGGAATCGTTTCCCCACTCTAGCGTCCTCTATTTATCTTAACTCCCCCTGTCTCATCTCCCTCCGAATCTTCCGAACACAAAAGAAAGCCGCCACCAAAGCCATCACCCCAGTAGCCGTATTACTCACCAGCATAACCACTCCAACCGCCTCACTCCCCAAAACACTAAACCTTTGCAGCCCCCAAAGCACAGGAATCCGAAAAAGAAAAATCCGAAGAAAATTAATCACCAAAGTAATCTTCGTATACCCCATTCCAAACAAAAGTGCCATTACAGCCGCATTAATCCCAAGAGGAATCGCCCCTCCCCAAGCCTCATACCCATAGATAGCAATAATCATATCCTGAAACTCCCGATTCATCCCCCCTTGAGAAGTAGCAAAAATCCGAGACAACTGCTCTATAAAAATCATAGTCAGACTAAGCCCAACCACTCCGACCACCATATTGATCACAAGCACCTTCCAAAAAGCCTCCAACACCCGCTTTTTCTTTCCTGCCCCAAGATTCTGGCTAATAATCGCCGCTGCTCCCTCCTGAAACCCATTCTGAGAAGAAGTCGTCATCCCGCTCATATTATTGGAAATTCCAAGTGCCCCAACCGTCAAAGCCCCATAGATCCCGCTCATCGAATTTACAATCACCTTTCCAAGTGCAAACGCACACCGCTCCACCATAATCGGAAAAGAAACCTGAAACATCGGACCAAACACCGGCTTCTTCAACTGAATACTGCGAAAAGAAAACCCAAACGCATTTCCCTTCTGATTCATATTAATCACCCCAGCAAGCAGCATCACTCCCTGCGAAATCAAAGTAGCCACCCCAATTGTCACAATATCCCCTTTCAGCACATAGACAAATAACGCCGTCAATCCCAACTTTACCGCAGTCACCATCAGATTCAAATACAAAATCCGCTTTGAATTCCCCCTAGCACGCTCCACAGCAATATAAACATTATTAAAAAAAGTAATCACCAAAGCAAACAATTCCACAATAAAATACTGATTCCCAATCTCAATCAAGCTCTCCGGCGTCTTTACCAAATACAAAAGCTGCCTAGAAAACGGAACAATTCCAACCACAACCACTGCCCCAAGCCCGGCACAAATCCCAAATAACGTACTAACCCGTTTCTTTACCATCTCATAGTCACCCGCACCATAAGCCTGACTAATTTTTAAACTCCCCCCTGTCGCAAGCCCGCCGCCTATCGAAGATAAAATCTGAAGAATCTGAAACAAATAGGCAACTGCCGAAACCGATTCTGCACTAATATGAGACGCCATCATAGAATCCAATATTTTAAACAGCATCCCTAATGTCTGATACAATGCCAGCGGTGTTCCCGTTACAATCAGCACTTTCCACATATTTCCATTTAGTGCAAACTCCCTAAATTTTTCATCCTTTTTCGACAGCTTCGCTTGACTCATATCGACTCTCCTTCACTACTCACTAAAACATTCTCTTAGGCACTCACTCCTTCATCATATCCCAATTTCCCGATATTTTCCACTATTTATCCCCTATATCTGCCCAAAAATACGGATATTTTGCTCTCTCTTTCTCCTACTACAAGCTTAAAACTTCCCCCAATATCCGATTCACCATCCCAGGATCTGCCTTCCCTTTCATAGCCTTCATCGTCTGTCCAACCAAAAATCCCATTGCCTTTGTCTTCCCCGCACGATAATCTTCCACCGACTGCGGATTCTCTGCCATCACCTTTACTATTATCTGCCGAAGAGTCTCTTCATCATCTACCGTCTTTAACCCCTTCTCCTCCACATATTTCTTTGGTTCCACTCCTTCTCGAAAAACAGCTTCAAACACTTCCTTTGCTACAGTCCGGTTAATTACCCCTGTCTCTAAAAGCTCAATTAATTCAGCCAAATACACCGGGGAAAGTGAAATCTCATCCATCTCCTTTTCCTCTTCTTTTAATAACCGCATTGCCTCTCCCATCAGCCAATTCGAAACCTCCTTTGGCTTCTTTCCAAGTGCAATCGTCTCTTCAAATAAATCCGCCATCTTCTTAGAAGAAGTCAAAATCAAAATATCATACTCTGGAATCTGATATTCCCGTTTATAGCGGGCAATTTTTTCATCCCTTAACTCCGGCTGCTGCTCCTTCACTTGCTTTAACCACTGATCGGAAATCACAACCGGAACCAAATCCGGCTCTGGAAAATAGCGGTAATCCTGTGCATCTTCTTTCGACCGCATCGCATAAGAATACTCTTTATTATCATCCCAGCGTCTGGTCTCCTGTACCACCTTTTTCCCCTCTTCCAACAACTCAATCTGCCGCTTTCTCTCCCCGTCAATCGCCCTGGTAATTGCCTTAAAAGAATTTAGATTTTTCATCTCCGTCCGTGTTCCATACGTCTCTGCCCCCACTTCCCGCACAGAAAGATTCACATCCGCCCGCATCGAACCCTCCTGCAGCTTACAGTCAGAAGCCCCCAAATACTGAATAATCAGCCTTAATTTTTCCAAATAAGCAATCACTTCCTCAGCAGAACGCATATCTGGTTCTGATACAATCTCTATCAAAGGCACGCCGCTTCGATTATAATCCACTAAAGAACAATCTTCCCACTCATCATGAATCAGTTTCCCAGCATCCTCTTCCATATGGATTTCATGAATCCCAATTACTTTTTTCCCCGCCGCCGTCTCAATTTCCACACCGCCATTTACACAGATGGGCAGATACAACTGCGAAATTTGATAATTCTGCGGATTATCTGGATAAAAATAATTTTTTCGATCAAATCTGCAGTACTGATTAATCTTACAATTTGTAGCAATTCCAACCGCCATTGCATACTCCACTACCTGCTTATTTAGAACCGGAAGAGACCCCGGCATCCCGGTACAAACCGGACAGGTATGGGTATTTGGTGCCCCTCCAAATGCCGTACTGCAGGAACAGAAAATCTTGGTTTTTGTAGCAAGCTCTACATGCACTTCCAATCCGATTACCGTTTCATATTGTTTCATCTTTTCTTTGCTCCTTCCTCACACATTTTCCTATTCTGCAGCCGCCAGATCGATTTTCTCTCTGCTTTTTTCCCATGTATAAGCCGCCCGTATAATCTTATCCTCTTCAAAACAATTTCCAATTAACTGCATCCCAATCGGCAGTCCCTCCGCGTCCCGCCCGCACGGAACACTAATCCCAGGCAGCCCTGCCAGATTTGCAGAAATCGTATAGATATCCCCCAGATACATCTTCAGCGGATCGGCTAAACTCTCACCCAACTTCGGTGCAGTAGTCGGTGCAGCCGGTGCCACAATCAAATCAAACTGTGCAAATGCACGGTCAAATGCCTGCTTAATCAAAGCCTTTGTCTTTAATGCCTTTTGATAATAAGCCTCATAATAACCTGAACTTAACACAAAAGACCCCAGCATAATCCTTCTCTTTACCTCCGTTCCAAATCCTTCCGAACGTGTCTTCTTATACATCTGATGCAGTCCTTTATACTCCTCCGTGCGATATCCATATTTCACTCCGTCAAATCGAGCCAAATTTGAGCTTGCCTCTGCAGAAGCGATCACATAATAAGCCGGAATCGCATACTCTACAAAACTCAAATCAAACTCCTCCACCAAAGCTCCTCTTTCCTCCAACACTCTCACCGCCTGCAAAATAGCAGCCTTTACTTCCGGATCTAATCCCTCTCCAAAATAATCCCTTGGAATACCAATCCGAAGCCCCGCCACATCTTCCACCAAAGCCTGCATAAACCGATACTCTCCCTGCTTTCTCTTTACAGAAGTACTGTCCTTCGGATCATAAGAAGCAATCACTTCCAAAACAGCCGCACAATCCGAAACATCCCTTGCAATCGGTCCAATCTGATCCAAAGACGATCCATAAGCAATCAATCCATAGCGGGATACCGTTCCATAAGTCGGCTTTAACCCCGTTACTCCACAGAAAGAACTAGGCTGCCGAATCGATCCCCCCGTATCCGATCCAAGTGCAAAAGAACACTCTCCAGCCGCAACAGCCGCACAGGACCCGCCAGACGATCCCCCCGGCACATGCCCTATCTTCCATGGATTGCGTGTCACTCCATAATAAGAAGTTTCTGTCGTACTCCCCATAGCAAATTCGTCCATATTGGTCTTTCCAATTACAATCGTTCCTGCCTTCTCCAAATTGAAAACCGCCTCCGCCGAATAAGTCGGTACAAAATTCTCCAAAATTTTAGAAGCACAAGTCGTCCGTATCCCTTTTGTACAAATATTATCCTTTACTGCCACAGGAACCCCGGCTAAAATCCCGGTCTGTTCCCCACTGTCAATCTGCTTTTGCACCAACTCCGCCCGCTTTAACGCCCCCTCCCGATCCAAAGTAATATATCCGTGAAGCACCGCTTCCTTTTCCTCTATCCTTTTAAAAGCTGCCTCCACAGCCTCTCGAACAGAAATTTCTCTTTTGTGAATCTTTTTTGCAAGCTCTAACGCCGTAAATTCCATCTCTTTCATTGCTGTCCCTCTCTTTTTTCATTCAACTCCATCTATTCTATTGTCTTAGGAACCTGAAAACTTCCGTCCTTCTTCTTAGGGGCATTTTTTAAAATCGCTTCCCGATCCTCTCCATTTTCTACTCTATCCTCCCGAAAGACATTCTCTATCGGAAAAATATGAAACATCGGCTCCACCCCATCTGTATCCAACTCCTTTAATTTATCCACATAATCCAGCATACGTTCCATATCCTTTTTCGCCTGTTCCTTTTCTGCCTGCGAAAGCTCCAGCTTTGCCAAAATTCCAACATACTCAATCATCTCATCTGAAATACTATTTGCCATCTCTCTAACCTCCTCTGCCCTGTCACTCTATCCAATCCTATGGCTCTAACCGCCCTAAATCCCGTGGAAACAGACATGCTTCCCGCACATTCTCTTCTCCAATCAACTGCATTGTCAGCCGTTCCAATCCTATTCCAAGTCCTCCATGAGGCGGCATCCCACACTGAAAACAACTAAGATACTGCTCCATTCCTTCTGTTCCTATCCCACGCTCCGCCATCTTTTCTTCCAGCTTCTTTGCATCATGAATCCGCTGCCCTCCAGTCGTCACTTCCAACCCCTTATAAAGCAAATCAAAACTAAGTGTAAACCTCACATCTTCTGGATCATCCATCGCATAAAAAGGCCGCTTCTTGGAAGGATAATGTGTTACAAATACAAAATCCGATCCATACTCTTCCTGTATATACCTCCCAATCAGCATCTCCTCCTCCGGCTCTAAATCATAAGGATTACGAATCGGACGCTGATATTTCTCAGAAACCCGCTGCTTTGCCTGATCAAACCGAATCTGAGGAATCCGATCCACATCCGGCAGCGAAATCCCCAGCCGTTTCACTTCATTCCCATAATCCCTTTCCAAAAGTGCTACCATATACTGCAAAAATCCCGTCTCCATCGCCATAATATCTTCAAATCCATCAATATATCCCATTTCAAAATCCAAACTGGTATATTCATTCAAATGTCTCTTGGTATTATGCTTTTCCGCCCGAAATACTGGTCCTGTCTCAAACACCCGATCAAACACTCCAACCATCATCTGCTTATAAAACTGAGGACTCTGCTGTAAAATAGCCGGTCTATGAAAATATTCCAATTTAAAAATATTCGCCCCGCCCTCTGCAGACTTTGCCCCAATCTTAGGTGTATGAATCTCTGTAAAACCCTGCGAATAAAGAAAATCCCGAAATCCTCTTACAATCCCCTCCTGAATCCGAAAGACAGCACGCTCCCGAATATTCCGCAAAGCAATCGGACGATGATTTAATTTTGCCTCCAAAGAAGTATTCAGCTTAGGCTTTGCAATCGGCAGCGGCAGCCCTTTTGCAGGAACCGATAAAACCTTAATCCTATCTATATGAATCTCAAATCCATAAGGGGCACGTTCTTCCTTCCGCACCACGCCTTCTATCTCAACGGCGGATTCCTCCCTTATCGAATCCTCATCCAACCGCTCCTCCCCTGTCATATTCTCTCCCTTTTCCAATACACACTGCAGCAGTCCCTCCCTCTTTCGCAAAATCAAAAAAGCCACTTCCCCCATATCTCGAATCGTGTGCACAATTCCCCGCACCCAAACCGTCTTCCCTGTCATATCTTTCATTGTCAAATCGGCAATTTCTACAACTTTCTGCTGTTTTACTCCTGTTAAAAATTCCATTTTTCTGCTCCTCTCTTCTCTCTATTCCGAAGCCTTTTTCTTCAAATCAAATAGGAAAGTTTACTTCCCCTGCTCGCTGTGCGACCCGTATGCCGCCTTAACAGTATATTTCATCTGCACATAAAAAAAGTCCCGGAATAATCAAACTTATTCCGGGACGAAACATTCTATTTATTCTCTGTTCCGCGGTACCACCCGCCTTGAAAAAGGACTCTGCCATCACAAAGTATCCTCCTTTTTCCTCTCAAATACGTAACGTGTATAAACGAATATACCTACGCCATCTCACCTAAGCCTGCTTTCAGTATATCAGCTCCAGAGTGTTCCCACAACCGCCTTTCCCCAAACAGTGCTCTCAGTCGGTGACACTGTATTCCTGTCAGTTACTCTTCGGAAGGAGTCTCTTTCCTCGCCTTTTCCTTCTTAACTTTTGTGTGTAATACTAACACAATTACTTCTAAATTGCAAGAGAAAATTTAAAAATAATCCCATAAATTTACACTCAAATCTTACAACCAAATCCCATCCCCTCACAAACACACAAATCCGCTCCAAACCTATCGGCAGAAAAAAACAGCC
Organism: uncultured Lachnospiraceae bacterium; assembly: GCA_910585255.1. Classification (GTDB taxonomy): domain Bacteria; phylum Bacillota; class Clostridia; order Lachnospirales; family Lachnospiraceae; genus MGBC114844. The sequence goes on along the minus strand of CAJUEI010000107.1, from coordinate 5,251 downwards.
AGAGCGGGGAAATGATCCCTTTTTGCTGTGACTTCGGAGAAAAGTTAGAACGTCTAATGCCTCTGTCAATTCTCTAGGATTTTTTGCCATTTCCAAATGGCAAAAAAAGGGGTGTGTTTAGCCCGCTGTACGGGCGAATTGCACCCCGGTCCGTCCGGCTGAATATACATAAATTCAGAGGCATTAGACGTTCTTTCTTTTCGGAGAGCGGAACAGCAAAAAGGGATCATTTCCCCACTCTAGCGTCCCCTCCCCCAATTTTTCATTCCTCAAAAGCCCCTTCTATCTTCTTCTCTCCCTATCCAAATACTCCAAAAACTCCTTCACCGGCATAGGACGTGCATAATAATACCCCTGCACCTGATCACACCCCGCCTCCTTCAACATCCGAACCTGCTCCTTTGTCTCCACCCCTTCCGCAACAATCCCAAACCCCAGCTGCTTAATCATCATCACCAAATACTTAATAAACTCCGGTGTCAATTTCTCTTTCTCACTCTCCTTCAAAAACTGCTTATCCAATTTTATCGTATCAGCCGATACCTTCGAAAGAATATTCAAAGAAGAATATTCCGCACCAAAATCATCAATCGAAATCGACACCCCGCTTCTCTTTAACCGCTTCATATTCTCATCCAATATCTTCAAATCATAAAGATAAACCGATTCCGTCACCTCCGCCTGTATCAATTCCGGTGGCACCTGATAGTGATTCAAACAAGCCAATACATGATCCACAAACTCTTCATCTTCCTGATTTCTACGGGAAAAATTCACCGATACCGGCACCACTTTCTCCCCTCTATTTAACTGCTGCCGCAGCATAACAAGCACCTGCTCTAACACCTTAAAATCCACATGCTTTATAAATCCGTTTTTCTCAAACAGAGGCACAAACTCATCTGGACGAAGGATCGTCCCATCCTCTTTTACCCACCGCACCAATGCTTCTGCCCCAACAACCTGCTCATCTTTTAAAGAAACCTTTGGCTGCAGATAAACCACAAATTCCCCATTATCCAATGCCTTCTGCATAGAAGTCGTAATCTCTATCTGCTTTTCAATCTGCCTCTTCATATGAGATGCAAACTCCACACAGCAGGTTTCTCCTCTTCCCTTCGCTGTCTTCCTTGCCACATTAGCATTGTCAATATAATACGTAATATCACATGCCTCCGGCTTTACTTCACTAATTCCAGACACTAAAAATAACTTACAAAGCGGATAAAGCTGACTAATTTCCTCACAATATTCCTTTGTCATCTGTTCAAACAAACGACAAAGCGTATGAATATCCTTTCCCTCATGAAGCACCAAAAAATGATCCGCATTAATATGGCTGGCATAGACAATCCCTTCACACCGCTCCCGCAGTGCTGCAGCAAACCCATAGAGTACCTCATTTCCAACCGCAAATCCATAAATTTCATTGAGATACTGAAAATTCGAAAAATCCGAATACGTACAGAAAAATTTCTTCTCTGGATGCTCTTTCCGATACTCCTCCGAAAGAGACAAAAATTTTTTATAATTCGGAAGCTGTGTTAAAGAGTCATAACTCTCTATAAACGCCAGCCGCTCCTCCCGCTTTTTATTCTCATTATACTGAATTAATTTACTGCAAAGAATATTGGCAAGGCGGCGTAAAATTCCTGTATAAGCAGTCCAATCATGATCTTTTTTCCTATCCCAGAACAAAAAATACCCTTCCGGCAAAATATCTTTATCCAATGCCACACAAAAAAGAGAAGTATTGCCAAACTCCGGATCTTTCGCTTTTAATGCCTCCTGATTCCAGATACGAATATCCTTTTCCGGCTCCATAGAACAGATCCAATCCAAATCCTGACTGCTTCCTTTCTCTGCCTCTATAATCCCATCCCGTTCCTCAAAGCGGTTAAAACGATAATGTATTTCCAACTTTCCCTGTTTATCCCGTTCTACAATAATCATATCATCAAAATGAAAAAAACGGCAGATTCGGTCACAGATTACCTTCATTGCATTTTGTACATCATCTACCCGTTCTAACAATTCCAAAGAAAATACCAATAAATCCTGTTCGTCTGCAAATAACGCATCCCGCCGAATAATATCATCTTTCTCGTTGCACCAAGATGCCTCTTCATTATCCATACTGCATACCATCGGATCATAGATTTGATAATTAGACTTCCCATGATTTTTCACATAATACAGAGCACTATCTGCCTGTTTAAACAACAAATCATATTGATAGACATCCGGCTGATACTTCGCTGCACCGATACTGCTAGAAACAGAAATCTTACTCCCTTCACTCGAACACTTTTTACGAATTCTCCGATTAAACAACTCCATCTTCTTACAGATAGATTCCTTTGTTTCCCCCACTGCCAATACACAGAATTCATCCCCTCCAATCCGTCCCGTCCAAGGTGAATCAAAGACATGCACCAGTTCATCCGCAAAACTGCAAAGCACCGCATCTCCATACAGATGTCCCAAACTATCATTGACCTGTTTAAAATCATCCACATCCATTACTAACAGCCATGCTTCCTGCGTCTCTCCCCTTAACCGTTCATCTACCAACGTCTTCATTGTCATATGATTATATAAATTCGTCAGAGAATCCCGCTCCGAACGCTTTTTCAGTTTTTCTTCTTCCAGCTTTCTTTCATCAATATTAGAAGTCGTCCCCACCACCCGAATCGGCTTGCCGTCCTGATTATACAGTGTCTTTGCATGAATACTGCTCCAATGAAAAACACCATCCGCATATTTCTTCCGCACTTCCAATTTCATCTCTGGTCTTCCTTCTTTCAATGCCTGGCAAAAGTCCTGAATAGCAGGCAGATCCTCAGGATAAATAAGACCACTGCTAATAATATTCTTACTATACTTCTCCGTAATCATTTCCTGTCCAATAATATCCAACCGACTATTCGAATAGTGCATCCAATCATTTACAACATCATACTCAAAAATCAAATCAGCCGACATTTCTGCTATAGTATTTAACTTTTCTTGCTCCTGCCCGATCCGATTCAAATTCTCCTTTTGTTCCGTAACATCAGAAGCAATACTTTGAATCAGATACCCCTCTCCTTCCTTTGCCACAACCGAGCTCCGCATAGAAAGCCAGATATCACTGCCGTCCTCCCTGTGCATATGATACTCCTCATGCAATTCCTGCCCCGTCTGAATCATACTGTCTAATGCAGCAATCACCCGTTCCCGATTCTCTCCAAAAATAACCAATGCATCCTGATTGCCATAGAGTACTTCATACTCTTTTCTAGACAGCCCCAGCATCTCAAACCCACGATCCGAGATAAAAACCAGCTTTGCTTCCTTCCTCTGTATATCATAATAAAACCGCAGCACCGCACTCGGAATATTATCAATCAGAGATTTTAATTGATTCTGCATCTCTTTTAAATCCGTAATATCCGAAATAATACACTGCAAAATCGGAGCACTTCTCTCCTCTAACAACATCGCCTGTATCAGCCTCCAGCAGATACTCCCATCCGAAAGCAGCACCCGATATTCCAATTTCAGCTGCTCCTTTGTCTTTACTGCAGCCTCAATCTGCTTCCGCATCATTGCCCAATCCTCCGGCAAGACCATCCGATCATAATAATTATGATAATGAGAACTAAATTCCTCCTTTGTCATATTCATAATCTGAAACAGACCCTCATTGGCATACTCCACAATCAGTCCATTATCATAACGCATCTTTGCCACACCACCAGGAACATTATTCGTCAAAAGTTTCAGCTCATACTTTGCTGCTTCCATCCACTTCGTCATATCAATCAATACAACCAATACACCCTTCTTCTCTTCCTTATCATAAGGTTGAATCCGAATCAGCCAATTCATCCCGTCTTTTGAAACAACTTCCTTTTCTATTACAATTTTCTTCTCCATCGAAGTTTTTACATCTTCAGAAAAATTCAAATATTGATTCATAAAACGTACATATTCCACGCAGCGTCCCACATCAGATGAAAGCAGCAAGGTATTTTGTTCCATAACCGGAGTAATCTTTCGAATACACAAATCACTGTCCAGATATAATGCACCGATTTTCGAACGAATCAACAAGTCATCTAAATCCTGATTAATTCCAACCAATCCCTCAATTGTCTTTCGATTGCTCTGATTCTTGCTCTGCAATTCCTGATTCCAATCCAGCAATTCCTGATTTGCTTCCTGCAGCTTTTGATTCTTTAATTCCAATTCCTCAATTGCACACTGCAGTTGTATCATTACACGCTTAATCTCCCCTAACGATTCCCACACCTTTTGAGAAACCTGATTTTCTTCTAACTGTTCCATTTCTTCCTGCTTAGAAGAAAAATCCTTTTCCTGTTCCATTTGTTTTTTCTTTTCCACTATCTGTCCTTTCTTTCCCATTCCCTATACTATTTGCTCCAACTAATAATCCTCCAACACCACTTTTCGATTTCTTATCCCTAGTATCTCATATTTTTTTCCTTCTGCCTAGTACTACAACAAATAATAACCATGTAAATTTCCTTCTGGATTTTATTGATGAGAATTCATCTAAGACATTATGCTTAAACAAAAACCATGAATTTTGGTTCTTACTATACAGCAATTCTTTTATTTCTGCAAGCAAAATTTAAAACAATCCAAACATCCCCTAAAGAGGACGCCAGAGTGGGTCAAAACACGCTGTTCCGCTCTCCGAAAAGCAGAAGCTCTAAGACTTCTGCATCTAGGTGCATCCAACCGGACGGACCGGGGTGCAATTCGCCCGTGCTGCGGGCTAAACACACCCCTTTTTTTGCCATTCAAGAATGGCAAAAAATCCTAATGAATCGACAGAAGTCTAAGAACTTCTAGCTTTTCTCCGAAGTCACAGCGTGCCTTTGACTCACTCTGGCTGTATTATACCACAATCTACGTTTCTATACTGCTCCGTAAATATGAATCATTTTTACAGATATATTGTAGCACAATCTACATTTTTTCTATACTATTCTGTAAACACAAACTATTTTTGCAGATATATTATCACAATCTTCATTTTTTCTATACTACTTTACTGCTTTATAAATACAGAGCATTTTTATAAATGTATTATATACCATCTATGTTTCTTTTTTCTTAATTCTACTTTTTCCTATAATATCTCCCTTTTGGATGCATGAATCAACTATATCTTTACAGGCAGGAAAAGACAGCTAGAGCGGGAAAGTGATTCCTTTCCGCTGTGACTTCGGAGGAAAGT
>CAJUEI010000106.1:7642-12280 GCA_910585255.1 uncultured Lachnospiraceae bacterium | reverse complement strand
ATCAAGGAAGTCCCCCGCTTCTAAGCCGCCAAGACGAAAGCGGTGAATTGGGACTTCCTTAGCAGCTATAAAGTTATGAGCAAGTAGCAAAGCGGATTGCGAATATCCGATTTGACTTTTTAGTATTTTTTATTTCTATGTTTATTTCTATTTTATTATTATATCTTTATCTTTCTATTTTTTATATCGGACAAATGAAGAATAAATTCTATTAGGATGTTGTAAATAGACTATTTTTGTTGCAAATGGTCTATTATTATAAATTTTTTCTAGTTTTGTAATATTGTCTCTTTTTCACTGCTGATAATAAATCCTATTCCATCCACTATTCCCTTACCTGCAATAGTTCCATTATATTCTTTTGAGGTTAAATATAAAACAGAACCTTCTGTTGTTCCATTTCCATTCCATCCATTTTCTAATATAATATTCTGAGAAAATGGAATAGAAATCTGCCAATTATTACATTCTGTTTCAGAAATATTTTTTACTTTTACCCCATATTGATAATAAAATCTTCCATTTGCTTCCCAATTTGCATATTGTATCATTTCATATTCGAATTCTTTATTATTTTCTTTTGAATATAAAAGAGGAGTTAAAATTTCTGTTTTTTTCTGATCTTCTGTATAAGATAGCGGTTCTTTTTGTTTGGTAAAGGCTGTATAGAGCCATTTTCCTGTATCGCTAAGATCCTCCTTTTGAAATCCAGACTTTTTTTGGCACCCGCTTTGCAGAATGGCAGACGTTTCTTCTTTATTAGACAGGTTCCAAGCAATATAACTGATATTCCAATTATCCATTGTCTCTAGCCATTGTTCTGCTTGTATGGTATCAATTACTCCGCTTCCGCTGGCTTCACAAATACCAAATTCTGTTACAAATAGGGGAAGTCCTGCCCTTACTGCTTCTATCATAGTATTTCGTAAGTCTTGTTGATGGGTTGCCGCATAAAAATGAAGAGTATACATAAGATTTTTATTTCCAACAATAGGATCGGCGGCTGCCTGATCGACATACTGTGACCAATTCGGTGTTCCAACAAGTATAATCCCGTCTGAATCATTTTTTCGAATTACGGCAATGATTTCTTCTGCATAAGCTTTAATCTCTGCCCAGCTTACCTGACCGTTTGGCTCATTGCAGATCTCATATAGCACATTGGGACACTCTGCATATTCTGCAGATATTTCTGCAAAAAATGCTTTTGCTTGTTCCTTGTAGAGATTCGGATTTCCATCTGATAAAATATGCCAGTCAATCAGTACATATAAATCCTGTTTTACTGCATATTCGACTCCTTTTCGAATCTGAGCTTTTAGGGCTTCCTGATCTCCTCCGGTACAGTATCCTCCATATTCTGCTGTGTAGAGAGCCAGACGAATTACATTGATATTCCAATTGTTTCGAATTTCAGAAAAACAAGCTTCGTTAATATACTCTGGAAACCAAGCAATCCCATGTGTACTAAGCCCTCTTAACTGAACCGGATTTCCATAGCAGTCACAAAGCTGTGTTCCTTTTACCTGAAGTGCTCCTGAGACAGAAGGAGATGCGATGCCCTGCCATTTTGTGTTTTGGTCTTCATCTGCATAAATCGATAAGTTTGAATGGCTTTTTATACAAAAAATAATCAGAAGCAAAAGGCAGCAGATAGCTTTCCATTTTTTTAGAATAGTTTCTTGTTGAATATTTGCTTTCTGAACCATTTTTTCCTGAATATTTCTTTTCTGAACGTTCATAGCTTATCCTCATCCTTCCTTTTTCCTTCTTTTATTTTCTATTTTCCAGAATCAAAAAAGCTGTTTACTGATACAGCCAGCAAACAACTTTTTCTTTTTGGATTCGCCAAAGTTATTTGGCTTTCTTTTAAACACGATAATTTACTTTTCCTGTATTGCTCCAATCGGTATAGGCAATCTTACTCCAGTCTACCTGCTCAATCTTTTCTACTAATTCATCAGCAGAAGAAGCCGTTACTCTGGTTCGTTTCACTCCGCCATATAAATTTCGATCCTCTTTGGCAGCAGACTTTTTCTCTGCTCTTTTCTCTTCCTGTGCCTTCTCAATCCGCTCTCTCTGTTTTGCACTGGATTTTTCTAATTCTGCAAAATAGGATACCTCTCCGCCTTTTCCAATCGAAACTCCTAAACGGGTGACTTCTTCTCCTTCCTTGCCCAACTGATCTTTTACATCGGAAAGATTTTCTGTTGCTTCGTCAATTAAGGAAAGATATTTTTCTTTTGTCTTTGTGTCGGATGCCATTTCTTCTAATGACTCTGGATCAATCAATACACTATACTCTTTTGTTCCGTTGGACAGATAAGAAGCTGCCTCTTCGTCTGTTGCATAGTCTGCCACAATAAAATCCATGTTTTTATACTGTTTCTTTAATTCTTTCAGCAGATTCTGTGCTTTTTTGCTTAAATTAACCGAATTGTTTTTATTAGTTTTTTCTTCTTTTTCTGTCTTTGCCTTTTTATTCTGTGTTATTTTCTCATAAAAATGATTTTGATACATGCCGTATCCGCCTATTTTGTTCATATATACCTCCTTTGCTTAATGTATCTACTTATTTACAAAATAGAATCCATCCTGGCTGTTTTTTCTTTTCATTATTCTTATTCATTTCTTATATCGTCATAACTTTCTTTTCTCTAAAGCGTTTTTCCCACTATTTTCCTGATAATTTCCAATTTCTTTCCTATAAAGAAATAATGGGATTTTAGAAAATTATTTTGATTTCTTATAAATAATTCTTTATAACTTTCCTTTTTTATTTTTTTAGACATTCTTTAAAAAATTCTAAAAAACCATCCTCTACTGCAACTTCATCTAATTGATGGGGATCTCTGTCATAGTAATACATCCCTGTCTCTATTTCTAAAGAGAGACTGTCTAAAGGAAATCCTTTTTTTCGCATATTATGCGGGACTGCTGTAAGCAAAAACGGTTTGCTTGATAGGGAATCTGCCATAGATTCAAAAACTTTATTTTTATCTAGAATAAGGCAAATTGCATTTTGATATCTTGCTGTCAGATTTCCATATTGTCTCGCTAAGCCGCTATAATAGGCAAGCATTTCTTCATCGGAAAGATAGTTTCCATCTATTGTCCGTACATGTACTCCGGGCTGCAGGCTGTCGGGAAGTTCTTTTATGTAAAGCCCGGAATCACAAGAAAATACAGGAATTCCAAATGCCTGATAATATGCCTTTGCCTTTTGTCTCGCATTTTCTAGAGGAGTCATTCCTTTTTCTGGGACATCTGGTATATTTTTACAAATCTCCTTACATTCTGGACTGCAAAAACCAATGATTTCTATATCAAGTATTTCTAATCGTTTTCTCATTGCTTCTAATTTTGCCGGATTTTTCGTTCCATATAGTAATTTCATTTCGTTTCTCCTAATTTTATGTTTTAAAACATTTTAGCTTTCCATTCTTTTATTTATATTTCGCAAATTCCCTCTTCCAAATATCGTTTTCATTCTTCTACAAGCTGATATACTGTTGTTCCCGGATTATATGAAGAAGGATTTCGCTTTTCCAAATAAAAGTCTTCCATCCTTCTCTTTGCATTTTGAATCGCTTTATCTACCCCATTATCAATATTTACTAATTCATAAATATCCTTATAATTTTTTTGATAGCTTCCATCTCCAAGTTGATATTGGCAAAATAAAGTATCTAATTTTTTATTCCATTCATCCCGATGCAATGCAGAATCACTAAAACAAAAATGTAGATAAAGCCAATATTCAAATTCTGAATTTTCCCTATTCTCTTCAAATTTAAATGGAACATACTACTTATCAATTGCAGTCAGTTCTTCCTTATCAATATTATTAAATGATTCTTTTACAATTTCTTTAAAATAATAAAATGCAAGATGCAGGTTTGATTTTCCACTTGCATTTGCTCCATATATAGCAGCTACTTTCAGAAATTTTTCTTTTCCTTTATAATCAATTAGATTCGATTTCAGTTCTTTCTCTTCTGAAACAGTTGTCATATCTAATATGGTTTCGTCTTTAAATGACAAAACATTTTTTAATATAAATTGTACTAACATAATAATACTCCTTTTATTACCTCATATAACGGATTCTCTTATTTCTTCTATCATCCGATTTATCAAAATTCTTTACTTTTTATATTTTATCCATCTACCCTTTATATTTTAACATAAAAAACATTCTACATAAAGTTTTTTCTTTTTCATCTAAAATAAAAAGAATATTCAAATTCAAGTATTCAAACCACAGCACTAAACAAAAAAAGAAAAAGACTATAATCAATATAATTATAGCCTCTTTCCTTCAATAAAAAGTGATATTCTGCTCTTATCTAATATCAATCATTCTAGTTTGTTCTGTCTATCGAACTTTTTCTCCAGTCCAAGCTCCATCCTTTCCCACTTTATAACCATCTGGTGTAATTGTATCCTCTGCCATAGAACCTGTCTTGGTTAGATAATACCAAAGTCCTTTTACCATTTGCCAGCCAATCTTCATGTCTCCATTCTTACTATCCAACAGATACCACTTACCGTCTGCTGTCTGCTGCCAGCCGGTCTTCATATCTCCATTCTTACTATCCAACAGATACCACTTACCGTCTGCTGTCTGCTGCCAGC
>CAJUEI010000106.1:0-7542 GCA_910585255.1 uncultured Lachnospiraceae bacterium | reverse complement strand
CGGTCTTCATATCTCCATTCTTACTATCCAACAGATACCACTTACCGTTTGCTGTCTGCTGCCAGCCAGTCTTCATATCTCCATTCTTACTATCCAACAGATACCACTTCTTATCTGCCGTCTGCAGCCAACCTGTTTCCATTTTCTTATTTACTTCATTCAAATGATACCATTTTCCGTCTCGTTCTAACCAGCCACCTACTGCTTTACTATCTGTACCAAAGAAATACCAAGAACCTTCTACTTGTTGCCACTTATCTTTCGAAAGTGTACCATTTTTTTCAAAGAATACGACTTCATTATTTACGGTAACAACAAGTTTTCCGCTATTATTTTCTGTTACATCCTTAACAGAAGAAGTCCCAGCCACATCTGCTACAAGATCCTCTTCTCTCTTTGTTAAAGAAGTTTCCTGTTCTTCATAATCATCGTCATCGTCCGAATCATCCTGTGTTGGTCTGCTTGGAGTCGTTTCTTCTGGAGTTGTTTCTTCTGGAGTCGTTTCTTCTGGGGTTTCATCTGGAGTTGTTTCCTCTGGGGTTGTCTCTTCTGGAGTTGGTTCTTCTTCTCCAGTATCAGGCATAGTATCGTCATTATAGCTTGCCTTTTCCCACTGTAAAACAGTCAATTCCAATTTTCCTGCCCCTGCATATGGTTTTACAAGAGTATCCAATTTTCCTGCATTATACAAAATATACTGATTATAAGGAAGCCCACTCTTAAATGTTGTTTCATCTGTAATCAATACACTTTGATCCTCATTCGTTGAATTATTCTTTGGTACTAACTCCGTCTTTTCTCCATTCATATAATAAACACTATTGATAGCGTTAATATAACCTGGCTTACTCGAACCATTACCAGAATTCAATGCATTTTGTATGCCATTTATATAACAATTCTCTAAAAGTATCTGTGCTCCGCAAGTAGAAGAAGCACCATTGCTTACAATTTTCTTAGCAATCTCCGCATTTGCAATACCGTCTTTTGCAGTCAACAAATCTTGTGCATCCATAATACAGTTATAGACATGTGTATAGCCATAGCGAAGTCTTGGCATACGATCCATGGAATTTTTATAATAATTATTAGCAAGTGTTACTTTAATTCCTGCTGCATTTGTTGCTTCATCTGATTGTCCAAACAGATGCGTCTTTTTCTGTCCATATGCATACATATAAACCTGATCCGCTGTCATTCCTTCCTCCAGCATATGCTGATAAGTCGGATATTTTTCTGGATTTGCAGCCAATTCATCCATCATAACTTTAAAGAAACTATCTCCCTCACTTCCCGGTAAAAATTCACACCAAGAAATTGTGATATTTGCTTCTGGAGAAGGATTTTTTACATCAATCACTCCATCATATGCCTTAAAGAAGGTACAGTGATCAATCCAGATGCCATTACAATTTGTATCAATTGTCATATAGTCCCAGTCATTTCTGTCATAATCTCCTTTGGTTGCCTCATCCCACTCCCAAAGTTCATCAAATTTAATATTTCTTATTATAATATTTTCTGCATTTTTCATTGTAATATTAGCATGCTTAATAGAAAAACCGTCTAAAGAAAATATCGTTAAATCATGTATATCCGAAAAGCTTAACGTAGAAACACCTGTCTCTAATAAAGTTGGATGTGTCAGCGGTGCTGCTGCATAAGCCTTAATAATACTGCTATAACTTCCAAAATTTGCAACTTCATTACTTCCCAATTCAATATCCTGTGTCAATTCAATTACAGATGCTTTTCCTGACGATTTCACCGCCTGCAATGCCTTTAAAAATTCTTCTGCTGTAGCCACTTGATAATACGTAGAAGTACCTTCTGTCTGAATTCCGCCGCCGCTTACACCATTCTGATTATAAGCACTTGCATATCCTTCCTGTACATACTTGCGAAGTCCTTTATCACTGCTTACCACCCCTACTGTTACCGATGCAAAAGCTTCTGTTCCCTGATAACCACTAATAGTCTCTGGTTTTACAACAACTTTAATTGTACATCCCTGGTCCAGTTCGGTTATTTTATAAGAATGTCCTGTCTGAAGAGCAGAATATCCTTTGATTACTTCTTCTGTACCATCTTCACTTACCCGAACCCATTGAATAACAGACGTATCATATGCCTCATTCTTTCCTATCGAATAAGTTACATCCAAACTATCTCCAATCTGTACATTCTCTAAACTTCCTGTACTAGAAAGAACCGGAACAGAAGAAAATTCTACAGTACTGCTCTCTTCTGTCAAAGGCTTATAAGTATAATAATAATATGGCTTCCAACCCTCAAACAAATCCTCTACATTTACTGCTTCTGCAAAAGCAGCATCTTTTACAGTACCTGCTACTCGATTGGAAGTATCTAATTTCACTCCATCCAGTGAAATGGTATTCCACTCTGCATAATTTGCATTTTCTGGTTCATTCGAACTCATACTGTACCAACCAGCACTCTTTATCGTATCTGCATCCTGAAGCTTGGTATTTAAAAATGTTACTCTTGACTGAGCATCCCATGGACGGCCAAAGTAAGATGCCATATGAGACAATCCTTCTTTATTTGTAATAACACAATTTCTAAATACTGTTCCCAAACTATTTCCACTGCTCCGATTTGCTGTAATATAGGCTGAGGATGCCGTTCCGCCATAACCGGCAAAACTCAATTCACATCCGTCAAATACACATGTAATTCCTGCCTCTCCAAAAATATAATCCGTATTTCCCTCAATAAAACAATCTCTAAAATAAGCATGTCTTCTTACAAACAGCGTATCCTGACTGCTAGAGAAAGAACAGTTATAAAATTCACAGTTATCACAGTTGTCTTTACTGCTGCCTCCTACTACAATTGCCGCTGCACGTTCTGTATTTGCCTTTGTTGTAACATCTGTCTGTAATGTTCGCAATGCTCCATTCGGAAGCCCTGCTCCGTCTTCAATCTCTTCTTCTGTCACATACTTATTAAACGAGTTTTCAAAATGAATATTTTCTGCCCTAAAATAACCACCCGAGAGATATACGGTACTACCCCATGACTTGGAACAAGTAATCTTTTCGAATTTATCATATGCTCTTTCTATATCATAAAATCCTTCTTCGTCCAAACTGTAATACTCATGCCCAATTCCATAATATCCAGTAATTAATACCTCTCCCTTATCTGGTTCTTCATTTATAAAAGTCAGATAACTTGCTGTAATCTTTAGCTGTTCTCTATAGATACCCGGTGCAATATGAACCGTAATTCTCTTCTCTTCACTGTCTGGATTCGCCTCATTCAGTGCCGCAACAGCCTCTGTAAGAGTCTCATAATTACAGTCTTTTCCTGCATATCCCACATAAATATCCGTAACACCAGAAGGAATAGAAACAACTGGTTTTTGATAATTAAACATCAAATTCTTTGTTACAGCTCCTTCTTTTACAACTACATGGGTCTTTGTCTGATAGCTGCCTCCTACTGCTTTTATACTATAACTGCCATCTCTTAATGATATCTGATAACTATCCTCTGCTGCCTCTGTTTCATAGGTATAGTCATCTTCTAAGTTTGTAAAAATAAGATGGGTAAGTCCGCTTGCTGTAAATTCATTCTTATCTCTGTCAATATAAGTTCCCTTTACGGTATACATTGGCTTTAACGCAACCGTAATATCATGTATCATATCCGTCTCTGCTGTAATGACTCCTCCTTCAGAAACAATATAATCATTTACATTACTGATTTCAACCTGGTATTCTACTCCCTTTTCTATATCAACAGAAAACGTCAAATCCTGCTGAAGCGTTAAAGGAATGGAATCATACATAGTAGATTCTGTTGGCATAAGCACAACCTTTAAATCAGAGATTCTATTATAATCAGCCGCAAAACCTTTCCATGTTCCGCTTACATTTACTAACTCCTTCTCTTCTACTACTAAAGTTACATTTGCTTTACCAGATAAAATTTCTTCTTCCTTTACCGTTACCTTATTCGATGCTAAAGTAAATCCATAGCCATGTGCTCCTGACAAAACAGCCGTATAAGTATATCCAGGTGCAAGATTAACCTGATAACTTCCATCCGCAGCAACGGTAGCTTTTGTTACCATACCTGTCTCATTATTGGTAAACTGTACGGTATAAGAAGTTCCTATCTCACACTGATTCGTTGCTGTATCTACGATTCCCTCTACTAAAACTGCCGGAATCTGCATTACTCTGCTAAAAATTGGTTTTCCGGTACTTACCGTAAAATAAATCCGATATGTTCCGCTATATTCTGCTATAAATATCTGCGGATCACGAGCTTCTGGTTTTATCGTTACAGCATCATCCTGCAAAGCGGCATCTGCCAAATATACAAAATGCATATCTTCTGGTCCATTTTGAGACAATCCGCCATATACTACAATCTTATCTCCTGCATTTACATGACTAATTGTAACGCATCTTCTGCTATTCCCACCGGTTCCATTTGCATAATAATAACCATTTGCCCGATAGCCATCCGAATAAGCAACCTCTTTTGCCCCTGCATAAGAATTCGGCAAACCAATTACATACATTCTATCCTTTGCCAAAACATTTAATACCAAACTGCCAAATGAAAGACCAGCATCTTCTGTAAATAAACCATCTGTTCCTAATATTGTAATGCCTTTTAGTGTATCCATTGTAATCTGGTTATAATACAAAGAGGCATCACTTTCTTCCACTCCAGAAAAATCCCACACTTTAATTCGCTTATCATCTGGATTATCTAGTTTTACTTCATTCTTCACCATCAGTTTATGAAGATAGGCTTCTTTTGATGCTTTCACTGTAAATACAATTTTTGTTGCATCTCCGGTATAAGAGAATACTACTTCCTGTCCATCCTTATCGTCTCCTAATCCTGAAAACTGCTGTCCACTCTCTGATGTAATCGTTCCTGTCGTAATCGCTGGTACAATACTAGCAGTATCTCCATAAGCACAGCCAGTAAAAGAAATCATAGCATCTCCCGCTACATTCACTTCCAATCGATCTTCATTATAGACAGCAAGTCCATGTGACTCATCATGCCAGTATAATTGATTATTACTTATAATATGTACAAATAAATTATCTGACCAAACATCACTTACTCTATTCTCCTTATCCATGGTCTTAAGTACAACTTCACCAATTAAAAAATTATAAGTATTTGTTGTCCCCGCCGATGGATATGCTTCTTGATCTGTCTTTTTTACTGTAACAGAAAAAGAGACCTCATTTGAAACACCATTTGCCAACAGATAATCCCCTATTTCTATCACGCCTTTAATTTCAAATTTCTGCTCCTTTAAAGAAGAAACATCATATTTCCATACACTGCTCTCTTCCCACTGAATTGCTGCTTCTTCTTTAGTGCCATTACTTAAATTTAAAACCGCATTTTTAGGCAGAGCTGCTGTTATATCAGCTATACTGATACCATTTACAAATTCTTCGCTTGTCTTCTCTAAAGGATCAATTCCAGATACAAGTGCGGTATTCTCTCCTGTAACAGTAACTTGCACCGATATATCGGTAGAAATAGAATTACTCTCTATTCCATATGGCAATACAATACTTCCAGGAACAGTAATCACACCGCCTTTATCTGCAGATACTTGATCAAATCCATTCCAAGCAGAAGTATCTGCTTCCCAATTTATCTCTGCCGGAAGTGTTACCTCTTCCTTTCCTACAGAAACACTGATATCCACTGTCTTAGGCAAATCTCCCTTTACACTGCTTCCATCAGCAGAATACTCACTAACGATATCTTCTAATTTTTGAACACTCTTCAATGTTGAAACCGACTCTGTTATCTTTAATTGTGCTAAATATACTGTTCCATTAAATGTTAAAAGAATATTTTGAATTTCATTCTCAGAAAGTGCAATTATCTTATATGTTCCCGTCTTTGTAGTCGTTACATTTTGTCCAGAAAGATAACTATTCGGTGCAGCAACTTCATAGCCTCCTTCTCCATCATGGGACACTTCTAATTCAATTACTGTCGCTTTTCCCGCAGTAGTAGCAACAGAAATTATACTTCCGTTTTTCGGTGCAATGCCATACTGTGCAGAATGCCACGCCACATTACCCCCTAAAAATACATCTCCACTCAAAGCTTTATCTGACTCTCTCAGTTCCATCCATTGTGTTGTATAACCTGCCTCATATGGAAAACAGCTTTGATTTTGCTCTTGATTGGTACTATAACCAGTAAATTTAAATGTAGTCGTCTTAGTTGGACTACTTGGAACATCTCCTGAGTCCTCTTCACTTTTTGTCTCTTTTAAAACGATATGCCCAATTTTAACTTCTCCTGAATCACCGGAATATCCTGTTGTTCCACTTTCTAATACAAAATATCCATTATCTAATATACTTTTATCTGTCAAATCATAAGTTGCTGTATAACTATTGCTACTAAAAGTCTTATTCTTATCAACTGGATTCTCTGTATCCTTTGAAGGAGAACTATTAACCCATACTTGTTCTTTTCCTATCATCAGATATCTTTCAGTATTAGTACTCGTAATATCAATTGTTATTTCTATAGATTCCGTTTTCTCATCTATAGGCAATCCAATCGAACCTAACAATAAAGATAATCCTTGAGCTTTATTGTTCTTATCAGGACCTTTTATCGAAATTTTTCCCGATTTTGCTAATATTTCTTGTATTGTACTACCAACGCCAATACTTTGACCGGAAAAATTCGCTGTATTAGTAACAAAATCCCAGCTTGTCGTTCTCTCTAAAACAGAATCCTGCTTTGCCCATTCCCCTCGTTCAAACACTACGTATTCTTCCCCAACCCGCATAGCATAAACTGCTGGTCCACTTACCACTTCATCTCCCAAATCACTATTCTTTATCTCTACATTATCCGCTAATACCTGTACCCCCCCGTAACTCCTTAAAGGTACCCCAGAAAAAATCATCGCCAGCGTCAGAATCCACGCCAGACAACGTTTCACTGTTTTGGAAGCCACACCATTCAAATGAACACCTTTTGAATCCATTCTTGTTCCTCCTTTTCTTTCACAAATAAACCATTCATTACTATAACCCTTTATAAAACATCTGCCAGACAGAAACGCCTATTCTTCATCCTTCCTTTCTATTTTTCTATTTCTCCAACTCTCACTATTTCTTCTGCACGGTTTTCCCTCTTATAGAGTCTCTTTCTGTCTTTCCATTTCCAAATTATAACATATGTAAGCGTTTTCATCAAGCATATTTTTTATTTTTTTGTAGACTTTCTATAAAATTAGGTTATCTCTCCCTAAATTCCTATACAATTTTTTCTAATATTTCCTATTTTCTCCACATTCAGCAAGCAATATTCCCCTGCCTTTTTCCTTCTTTCTCTTCTTATTTTTTGAAATTTCTTTTATTTATCCCGTTTTTTCCTTATGTAAACACTTACATTTCTAGTCAAAAGAAATTCGCAATCCGCTTTGCTACTTCCTTGATAGGGTCAAATCGGATATTCGCAATCCGCTTCGCTACTTGCTCATAACCTCATAGC